>JBDTFK010000339.1:0-4404 GCA_039937995.1 Vulcanimicrobiaceae bacterium
GGACATCGCTGTGCTACAGTCTCCTGCTTTCGCTTCGGAGCGGGCGCAGTACCGCGCGATCCTGGCAAAATACGAGGCGGAAAAAACCGCGGTATTTCCAAACGTTTCCGGTGGCGCGAGCGTGCAGCGGCAGTACGGAGGAATTTCGACGCGCGGCTCCGTGGGCGCTTCGCCGGGTCCGACGTCTTCCCCCGCGACCGGCGGCGGGGGCGGACCGTTTACCACGATCTCCGGCCAAGTATCGCTCACCCAACTGATCTACGACGGTGGACGCGTCATCGCCGGTATCCGAACGGCGAAAGAAAGCGACATCGCCGGACACGAGACGCTAATACGACAATTGCAGACGCTCTCGTTCTCGGTTGCGCAAGCGTACTACGGAGTCTTGCAAGCCGACGCTACGGTACAGGCCGACGTGCAACTCGTCCGGCAGTTCGAAACGCAAGAGAAAAACGTCGCCGCGCAAATTCGAGCGGGCGTGGCGGCTCGTTCCGACGTGGCCGCGGCTCAGTTTCAAACCGCGCAATCGCGCGGATCGCTCGTAATAGCGCAGGGCGAACTTATCGTAGCGCAATCGCTTTTCGCAACGACGCTCGGACTCGAGCCCGATACGCTGATCAAACCGCAGGTCGCGGGCAATCCGCCTCCGCGGATCCTCGCGTATCACGACGCGGTAAAGACCGCGCTCGGTACCCGCCCGGACTACGTTGCCGCCGCGCACACCGTTGAATCGGCGAAGGAAAACGTTCGCTTTGCGAAGCTCGCGCGCTTCCCCATTCTCAACGCAAACGCAAGCGCCGGGTACGGCGAAACACTGCCTACGGGTTCGCCGAACTTAGCGGCAGCGCAGAGCTTGGGAGCAACGCTGACAATTCCGATTTTCGACCAAGGCTTGACCAACTTCAACGTTGCTGTCGCGGTGTCACAGTTGGATCAGGCGAATGCTGGACTCGTTTCATCGCGGCTCACCGTCGAATCGGACGTTCGCGCGGCGCTTGCGGACATTATTTCGACGCGCGCGGCATTGGTCCAAGCGGAGGCGGAGCGGCAAAGCGGCCAAGTTAACGTTGAGGCGTTTCAAGCCCGGTACCGGGTGGGCGCAGCAACGATCACCGATCTCGTTACCGCGGAAGGCGCGAACGCGACGGCGCAGCGAGACTATGTGACGGCAATTTACAACGAGCGGACGGCGGAGGAACGTTACGTCTTCGCGCTAGGAACGAGCGACCTGCGTTTGCCGTAGGCTCGGAACCTCGATTGCAAAAGACAAGGCTCCGGCGGACGCGCAGTCCAAAGGAGCCTTTATTATGTCCCTGGAGCACCCCGTCGTCCCCTCGCGCGTCTCAGATGCGGTAAATGAAGCGATTCTCGCCGTCTCCGAAGACCGGCTCACCGGTTTTCAAGAAGACCCCTTCGGCGCGATCGCCGCACAGAGCGGTGTTCCCGTGGAAGCCGTTATCGAACGCATCGTCGCGATGCTGCGCGCGGGTACGATTCGCAGAGTCCGCCAAACGCTGATGTCGACGAATCTGGCGGCCGGGTCCCTGGTCGCGTGGCAGGTTCCACCAGGGCGTCTCGATGCGGCGTTCGACTACATGTTCAACGAAGACCCATTTTCGGGGCACATCGTGATCCGCACGACCGACAGCGAGACGCCCGGCAGCAACTATCGTCTTTGGACGACGCTCAAGGTGCCGCAAGGATATTCGCTACGCAAGCATGCCGAGTTTCTCGCGCGCGAGGTCGGCGCGGAGCACTTTCGCCTGATGCCCGCAAAAATTGTCTTCACGCTCGGTGTCGGACATGTCCGGCGCAAGGGCCTCGAACCCGGGGCGCGCGCCGACGCCTTGGCCGCGCCGAAAGACACGGCGATCGTCGCGCTAAGCGAAGTGGAATGGCGCGTGCTCGCGGCGCTCAAACGCGAGTTTACGCCCGAAGAGCTGTGCCGCGATCTCTGGGTCGCGCGCGCCGCAGAGGCCGGCGTTGCGCTCGAAGAATTCTCGCGCGTCGCGCGCGATCTCAACGCGCGGCGCGTCATCGGCCGCTTCTCGACGTTTCTCGAACACGTGAAGCCCGTCAACAACGAACGGGTAACCCGGTACAACGCGCTCTTCCATTGGGCCGTTCCGGTGGGGCGCGAAATGGATGCAGGCCGCGAGATCGGGCGTCACTACGTGATCACGCACGCGTACTGGCGCGAAGGTGGCCCCGAATTCAAAGGCGTCAACGTGATGGCCGTCGCGCACGGCATGGAAAAATCGATGGTGCTCGCCCACAAAGACGCGATCGACGAACATCTGCGCGAAGCCGGAATCGATTTCGGATACACGAACGTTTTCTGGGGGGGGCGCAGTGAAATAAAGCCGTCGGAAATTGCTCCGGCGGCATATCGTCAGTTTTGCCGTCGTCACGGTATCGATCCCGATTCAATGCTCGCCGCAGCCGGCGATGAAGGAGAGCTCAACTGAAATCACTGATGCGCGGTTGCGTCGTCGCGATGATTGCCGCCCTTGCCGTAGCAGGATGCTCGCGCACGGGCAGCCCTTCCGCCGGGCCACAAAAATGGTCGCACCCCGGCGTTCTCCGGTTCGCGGAAAATGGGGAGCCGCGAAATCTCGTTCCCGAGCTCGGATCGTCGGCGTTTAGCGGCGATCTCTCGATGTTCATTTTTTCGTATGCGGTTCGTTTTGACGATAAGGGCAATCCCGTCGCCGACGCAGTGTCCGAAGTGCCTACGCCCGAAAACGCCGACGTGAGTAAAGACGGATTGACGCTCAAATACAAGCTGCGTCATAACATCAAGTGGCACGACGGGGTCGGCCTCGATTGCAACGATCTCAAGTTTACTTGGGACGTCATCATGAACCCGCACAACAACGTCAATACGACGGACGGGTTTAAGGATATCAAGGACATCGACTGCACCGACCGCTACGTCGCGGTCGTTCATATGAAACGCCTGTACGCCCCGTATCTCCAGCAGCTCTGGGGAGTCAACGGCAACGCGCCGATCTTGCCGAAGCACATTCTCGAGAAATACAACGACGACAAGGGCTCGCTAAATACCGCGCCGTTTCTCGGCAAGCCCGTCGGCAGCGGCCCGTTCTCGTTTGTCGATTGGCAGCGCGGCTCGCAGATCCGCCTCAAAGCGTTTCCGGATTTTTATCTTGGTAAGCCAAAACTCACCGAAGTGATTTACAAGATCATGCCCGATGAGAATACGATGGAAACGCAGCTCCAAACCCACGAGATCGACATGATCGCTCGCGGCTCGGCAATCAATGCGCTGCGCTATCAAATGCTCGCAAACGACAAGAACAACGGGCTCACGCTCGACGCCAATCCGTCATTTATCTATTCGCACATCGATTTCAACCTGCGCCACCCGATCGTAAACGATCTCCAAGTGCGCAGGGCGCTTGCCTACGCGACGAATCGCCCGGAAATCCTGAGCAAAGTTCTCCACGGTTTTGGAACCCTTGCGGAAACCGATCAAAGCCCCGTACTCTCCTGGGCGTACACGAACGACGTCGCGCACTATCCGTTCGATCCAACCCGCGCGCGCTCGATCCTAGACGCGGACGGATGGAAGACCGGGCCCGACGGAATTCGCGTGAAGGACGGCCAGCGGCTCGAATTCAACATCAGCACGCAAACCGAAAGCACGTACGGCAAAGCGGTTCAGACGGTCGTGCAACACGAATGGCACGACGTGGGCGCGCAAGCAGACGTGAAAAACTCGCCGACGAATCAATTCTTCGACAACAATCCCGTTTCGGGCGTCCTCCAGGGTGGGCACTACGACACCGCGATTTTCTCCTGGGTAGCGGCGTCGGATCCGGATGATAGCCCGCTGTACACCACGAAGAATTTTGCGCCGCAGGGGCAAAATAATTTGTTTTGGAGCACCCCGAAAGTCGATGAAGCGGCCTCCGCGGCGTTAACCACGCTCGATAAAAGCAAACGCAAAGCGTACTATAAGATCGTTCAGCAGCAGATAGCGCTCGACGTTCCAACGATCGTTCTGTATTTCTGGAAAGAAATCTATATCTACAATAGCGATTTGCATGGCTTCACTCCATCGCCCGTCATTTCAGCCTTCTGGAATCCGTGGGAGTATTCGATTTGAAAAAAAACATCGCGGCACTCGTTGCGCTAGTATTTCTGGTCGCGGGGTGCTCTAAGGTTTCAACCGGGGAATCGGTCGGCGGTCGCGCCAATAGCTTCACGCAACCGCACGTGCTGCGGTTTGCCGATGCGGGCGACGTCAATACGCTCAATCCGCATCTGGGGCAATTCGCCTCCGTCGGACACATCGGCTCGCTTACGATGGCGTGGCTCGTGAAGTTGGACGAGCACAACAATTTTTATCCGGAACTTGCGACCGAAATCCCGACGCAGGCC
>JBDTFK010000340.1:0-4617 GCA_039937995.1 Vulcanimicrobiaceae bacterium
CGCTGCAACAGCAAGTGACCTCGCGCATTGCGGGAATCCGGTATACGGTGCGGTATCGCGAGCCGTTGCGCGGCGGCCGTTTTGTCGAAGCGCTTGCCGGCGTTGCGCCGGTGCTTTTCGGGACAGATCATTTTGTCTACAGCGACGGCGTTACGCCCCAGGTGAACAAGGACGAACGCGCCTCCGAAGTCGATGCGTCGCTCGCTTACGGTTGGCGCCGCAACGCGAGCGAGTGGCTCCTCGGAATACGCGCGCTAAACTTCAGTGCGAAGTTCGTACGGGCCGGCGACGGCGCAGATCGCAATGCGGGAATCGGCGTCATGCTGGAATGGCGCCATCTCATCTTGCACCGACCGGCACGTTAGACATAGTCTTTCAAGGTGAGCATTGCCGTTTTCGGCGCGCCTTCTTTCGTTGTCAATTGGAGATGGACCACCGTTCCGGCGGCCGCAGAAAACATGTCGCGCACATCCGCAAGGCTCATTGCGGCGGCGTCTTTCCCGTCGATGGAATCAATGACGTCTCCCTTTGCGAGCCCGGCGGTCTCGGCCGGGGTGCCGGGCCGAACGTTGTACACGATCTTTTTTCCCGCTTTGTTCAAGAGAAAGAGTCCGCTGCGCTCGTAGGACTCGCGATCGGAAAGTGACGCATTCGGCGTCAGTGCCATCGTGTGTTTGTCGTAGTCGAGCGTGAGAGTGAATCGTTTGAAAAGATTGCCCCCGACATTCGCCGCAACGTACGGCTGAGCAAACGCTCCCTGCGTTTGCGATGTGATGTCGGCGATCACGTCCGGCATGGAGAATTTGCCGATGCCCAGCGAGGCCAGACGGCCTAGGCGTCCCATCGCCGGGCCTCCAAAACCGAACCCGTTGACGCCCTCGGCGGTGAGTGGTGACGGAACGACTTGCGGATGTTCAGCCATAAAGGGTCCGAAGAGCGAAATCGAGTTGCGCGCGCCCGTATCGAGCGTGCACTGCGTTGCGATGCCGTCGATCGAGCAGGCAAACTGCGGCTGACGCCCGTCGAGAACGAACGGAAGAACGTCCGCATCTGCGGGTGGTTGTGCGGCGGACGAGGGTAATCGTAACTCGACGCGGTCGTTCGCGTAGTCGAACGTCGTCACAAAGCGTGAGAGCACTTCGAATCCGATGAGCCCGTCAACCGGGCGGCCGCCCGACACGCCGAAACCCGCACGCACGGGCGCAACGGCGAAGATCTGATGTTTAATCGTTGCCTCGCCGATGCTAAGCGTATCGACCGGCGCAAAACTGAACGATTCGGTCGACGCCCCGACTCCACTGCCTTGGGCTGCGCCCTTGCCGGGTGCGCCGATCTCTCGAGCGACTTCGGGGTCGACGATGTTTGCGCCACCGGTATCGTAGATAAAACGATAGGGGCCCTTACCGTTGAGCATGACATCGAGGTAGACGTGATTTTCAACGAGGTCGAACGGGACGCTCGTCTGAAGTGCGCCGTCGGCGATCGAAAAATCGTGCACGTTCGACAACGGTTTAGCTAAACGAGCGTCGCCGTCGGGCGGATTAATCGCGACGGATGTCACGCTCGTGTCGGAAGAATTCCCGTCGTTTGATTCCGTGTGCGTGAAATAAGGGAGCATGAGTCCGCCGTTCGCCCGATAGTCGGAGTACGTCGTTATCGAGGATCGCGCGCCGATACGTTGCGCGAAGCGAACCGGAAGATGACTCTCGCGATCGAACCACAGTTCAAACGGCGCCGACGTTCCCGGCGCTCGCACGTTCAAAGAATCGAACGTTTGCCCTTTGGCGGTCTTGGGCCCGCCCCATGTAACGGTCGCGCCGCCGCGCCCCGGTGCCCAGAGCGCATAATTTCCAGCGAATGCCGTGCTGATTTCTTGCGTACGTCCACTGAGGCCGCCGTCGACCCACACGAGACCCGATGCGTCCTCGTTCCAGACGTCGTTTCCATCGAATCCGTCGCCGCCCGTTAGAGGTTCCATCGCGTACGTTTCGGCGAAGCGTCGTCCACCGATCTCTTGCCACGAAGTGCCCGTGCCCGAAAGGCCCGCACCGGTCACTTTTGCATCGAGTCGAACGATTTTCACGCTCCCGATTGCCGCACCGCCGAGAGCCGCGCGCGAGACGTTCAAGAGTTGGGTGACTCGGTCGCCGGAAGCGGACCCGGCGGAGGCGGAGGCGCCCGCGCAGAGCGCGAGCGCAAGAAGAGCAGCAGGAACGCAAAAAGCTTTCATGCCTCCGATACGCCGCGGGCTCGTTCAATGTTTCGCGTGCGTCTGCGCGGGAATTAACGCAGGGTAATTCCCTCGAATTTCAAAAGCCGCCGTCGAATCGAATTCGAACCCGCACCCTTGATTGTGCCGTCGGCGCCGATAACGCGATGAGCGGGAATGAAGAGGTCGAATGGGGAGCGCGCCATTGCCGCTGCCACGCCGCGATGCGCGCGCGGCGATCCCACCGCGCGCGCGACGTCGGAGTAGGAAACGAGTTCGCCCGTTTCGAGTTCCGAAACGAGCGTCCAAACGGCTACTTGGAACGGCGTACCCGCAAAAACGAGCGGAAGGTCGAAGCTGCGGAGTCGCCGGGCAAAATACGCGCGAACTTGCGCGCGTGCCTCGCGCAACACGGGATTCCGCAATGTGGCGCGCGCGGGGCGAGCGGAAACAACGAAATCCGCCGCGATCAGCTCATCGCCACGGGCCTGGATCACGAGGGCGCCGACCGGAGTCCGCGCGGCAAAGGACTCAATGGTCATCGGGTAGCAAGCAAGGCAACCTCAACCTACGACGGAGGCACGAGATGTACTTCTTCCGGTTCGCACTTGTAGTGGCAACGGCATTCGCGCTTACCGCGTGCAGCTCGCATAAAACGGTGATTTCATCCGACGGGTCGAGCGTAACGACGAGCGATAACGGCAAGACCGCGACGATCGATACGAAAGACGGCTCGGTTACGGTCGGTGCCGATGTCGATCCCGCGAAACTCGGCGCACCGGTCTATCCCGGAGCAACCAAGAGCGACCAAGGGTCGATCGCCGTGAACGCATCGAGCGGCGCGAACGTTTTGGCTTCTTTTAAAACGCCCGATTCGTTCGACAAAGTGTACGCATTCTACAAAGCCCAGCTTCCGTCGGGAGCGGAGAAGATGAAGATCGAGGAGAGCGGTTCGTCGATGGCTTCGTTCCAAATCGCGGACGCGAAAAGCGGCGAGCAGACGTCGGTAATGGTCGAGGGAAAAGACGGTGAAACCGACATTCTGATTACCCACGGAAGCGGTCAATTCGGCTCGTCGGCTTCACCCTCGGATCAGTCGACGCCCTAACGCATGTCGCTCGCGGGAAAGACGCTCTTTATCACCGGTGCCAGCCGCGGAATCGGACTCGCAATCGCCCTGCGTGCGGCAGGCGAAGGTGCCAACGTCGCGATAGTCGCCAAGACGGCGACGCCGCATCCACGCCTGCCCGGAACGATTTACACCGCGGCCCGAGACGTTGAGGCTGCCGGTGGAAGGGCGCTTCCGCTGCAATGCGACATTCGCTTCGAAGACCAAGTAATTGCGGCGGTCAATGCCACGATCGAAACGTTCGGCGGAATCGACGCCTGCGTGAATAACGCAAGTGCGATTGCCCTAACTGCGACGGTCGATACGGACATGAAACGGTACGACCTCATGAATCAGATCAATGCGCGCGGAACGTTCGTCTGTTCCAAGGCGACGATTCCCGCCCTCGCGAAATCGCACAATCCGCACATTCTCAACATGTCGCCGCCCCTCGATATGAAAACGCGCTGGTTTTCGCACCACGTGGCGTACACGATGGCGAAATTCGGGATGTCGATGTGTACGCTCGGAATGTCCGAAGAACTCAAATCGCAACGAATAGCGGTAAATTCGCTGTGGCCGCTCACGACGATCGACACGGCTGCCGTACGCAACGTGCTGGGTGGCGACTCAATGGCAAAGGTTTCGCGCACCGCGGATATCGTTGCGGATGCAGCGGTCAACATCTTGAATCGCGACGCCGGGACGTGTACCGGCAACTTTTTCATCGACGAGGAGGTCCTGCGCGAAGCGGGTGTGACGGATTTTGCGAAGTACGCAATCGATCCCGAATCCCCACTGATGCCGGATTTCTTCGTTCCCGACGATGTCATCGCACGCTCGTCAACTCCGCTTCAGCGCCTGCCGTACTGAATTTCAATGACCGAGGACGTACAATATCGTAAAGACGGCGCGGTAGCATCGATCCGTTTCAACCGCCCCGGAAAAAAGAACGCCATTACCGTTGCGATGTATGCGGCTCTCGCAAGCGCTCTCGACGACGCCGCGAATGATTCGACCGTTCGCGTTGCCGGGATCTTCGGTGGGAGCGATTTCACCGCCGGAAACGATCTCCGCGATTTCATCGCGGCCGGTTCGTTTTCCGAAGATATGCCCGTACTGCAATTTCTGCGCGCGCTGAGCGCATTTCCAAAACCGTTGGTTGCCGGCGTAAAAGGCGTGGCGATCGGTATCGGGACGACGTTGCTCATGCACTGCGACGCGGTTGTTGCCGGCCGCGGCGCGCGCTTCTCGATGCCGTTCACGAAGCTTGGGCTTGCGCCGGAAGCAGGCGTGACGG
>JBDTFK010000341.1:0-3581 GCA_039937995.1 Vulcanimicrobiaceae bacterium
TCATCGCGGACGCGCTTGTGCATGGCGAGCCGGATTGTTTCGTAAAGGTCGCGCTGCGCACCCTCGAGTTCGACCCATTGGATGATTTCCGTTTTCGGCGGAAGGTCGCTTGCCACGCGTTCTTTCGTGCGGCGCAATAAGAACGGACGCAAACGCGCGGCAAGCGCGGTGCGGCGCAACGTGTCGTTGCGCTTTTCGATCGGCGTGCGGAAAAATTGCGCGAAATGCTTGCGCTCGCCAAGGAGGCCCGGGACGGCGAATGCGTAGATCGACCAAAGTTCTTCGAGGTGGTTTTCGATCGGCGTACCGGTAAGGCACAGGCGCTGTTCCGCACGCACCTTCGTCGCGGCGACCGCGGCTTTTGCCCGTGGGTTTTTCACGGCCTGCGCCTCGTCGAGCACGGCGATCGACCACTCGCGTTCGAGGAGGACGTGCGAATCGCGCGGCAGCAGGGCGTAGGTTGTGAGCGCGATGTCGGCGCGGTCGATGTCATCGAAGCGATCGGCGCGGTCGGCACCGGTGAGCGAAACGACGCGCATTTCCGGTACAAAACGCGCAATTTCACTTCGCCAGTTCGGCACGACGCTAGTCGGCGCGATCACAAGGACCGGCGCCTTCAGACGCCCCGCCGCTTTTTCGATTGCGAGATGCGCGAGCAGTTGAACCGTTTTTCCTAAGCCCATGTCGTCGGCGAGAACTCCGCCGAAACCGTGCGCGCGCAGCGCTTGCAACCATGCGACGCCGTCGCGCTGGTATGGGCGCAGTTCGGTCTTGAACGTGGAGGGCAGTTCGAGCGCCGCCGGATCGATTGCCCCGAGAGCATCAACGAGATCGCGCAGCGACGTCGTTTCCCAGTTGAGCGGGAGAACGTCGCGCAGATCCGCGATCGTCGCCGCGTGCATGCGGGGTATCGCGAGGGCGCCCGAGTTGCTCAGCGCTGTTTCGGCGTCGAAGAACTCCGCCAACGTTGCGAGAACGCGCGCTATGCGCGCGGGAGAGAGCGCCAGGTACGCGCCGCTCGGAAGCCGGCCGAAAATCGGCTCGTCGCGCTCGGCAAGTTCGGGAAGGTCGTCGCCCGCTGAAATGCCGTTTTCGGCAAGCGCTTTAAGCAGAATCGGCAACAGCGCGACGCGCTCACCTTCAACGTCGATACCCAGATCGAATTCGAGCCATTGCGCGCTCGTCTCGCGCACGTCGGCATGCCATTCCTCAAGCGAATCGACGATCGCGTAGGGAAAGTCCTCGTCGATTTCGATTCGCCAACCGTTCTCGCGCAATCGCGGAACTGCCGCGCCGAGGAAACGCACCCACGGCAATTCTCCCGCATTCGCGAAGCGGAGCAACGTTTGCGAGGGATCGAGGCCTTCGGTTTGCGGCCATTGGAGTACGAGCAATCCCTCGGCTTGCAACTGCGCGAGCATCTGCTTTTCGAATGCAATATCGCGCGGGAAGTCCGAGAGCACGTTCGGCGATACGACGTTCTTGCCGTAGGCGAATTGCAATCCGGCCATCGCGTCGGCGCGCAGGCTCAAGACCGGGATCGCGTCGATCACGATCGCGCTTGGATCGATTTCCGCTTGCGGCCCGGCGATTGCCGCCGTAGCGAACACTCGGCGTAGCGAGAGCTGCACGCGTTTCGATTGCGCCGGAGTAAGCGCGGGCGAGGATGCGAGCAAGGTGCCGATTTGCGGCGCGATGCCGGCGTCGGCGGGTCCGGCCGTATTATGTTCGGTGTCGACGTACCAAAGCGGCGATGCGCCGATGAGGATCGTCGCAGGCCGGTCTTCGATATACGGACGTTGCCGTTCGTCGGAGTCGAGGCGCCAGGCGATGCGAACGCCGTCGACGGCGTGGCGATGCAACGGCGGTTTGGCGACCGAACGCCAGTGCAGACGCCCGGTTTCGATGAGCACTTCCAAGAGCGTGCCGAGAATCACCGGCGAGACGCCGGAGAGGCCGCTTAACAAGCCGCTCGCGTTTACGAGGCGGCCGATCGTGCGATCGACGGGGCTTGCGTTTTTCACGTTGCTTGTCGCCAGGTTTTGCAGCTCGTACGATTGCGCGATGCCCGCCGCGGCATGCTTCGCAATCGGCACGACGAACGCGCTGAGAGCAAACGCGGGTACGTAAAAGCGCTCGCGGACGTCGATCGCGTAGTGGATCTCCTGGCGTTGCGATTTGCTTGCGACCGGAGCGTCCCACGCTACGAGGGACTCGATCCAACTATCGACTGCGCCGTCGGCTGCGTCGCGTTCGCGGCGGTCTACCATCGGGTTCAGGTGCGCTGCTCTTCCAATCTTCCCAGGCGTTCCGCGATACCGTTAAAACCTGCGGCCATGGTTGTTTCCAACGAAAAGAAGCGGCGGTCGTGGCCGTCGAGTCTTCCTTCGATCCGATCGAGGCGCCCGTCGTGAACTGCGAGGCGGCGATCGATACCGTCGAGACGGCGGTCGATGCCGTCGAAGCGTGCGTCGACGGCGTCGAAGCGGTGGTCGATGTGGGTGAAGCGCAACTCCGCGGCTTCGCGGAAGCCCAGCAGCGCATCGAGGATGTCTTTCGTCGTCGGTTCGTTCATGGTGCTTAGTATGGCGGGTGGTTCGTTACGAACGTATTTCCGCCTTGTGATTGACATGTTTCCGACACGGTCATGACGGGTTGAGCAAAACCTTGCCCGCTCGGCCGGGTATTTCGGCGGCTTGCAAGGCGACGCCGGCATCGGAGAACGGGGCCGGGCTCTCCGAAATCCGCGTACTGCAAGGCGATCGTTTGCTGGATTTTTCGATGTCGGTGCTGTTGCTCGTACTGCGCTGACCTCGGCGCGAAATTACCAGAGGGAGCCTTCGGCGAGAAGCATGTAGAGAATGGGGCCGATCCCCCATAAGATACAAACGAGCGACCAGATAATTTTCTTGCTGCCGTCGAGATCGCCGCGTGTGAAAATGTTGATCCAGGCCAGCACGGCCGCGATCGGGTGTAAGAAAATCGCCAGGAGAATTTCGATAACGAGTTTCATGTAGCTATTCTACTCGAAGGTTGACCGGCGAGTTTCCCCTAGCGCGGAGATATTTTACCCACTGCGCGGCCGGCCCGGTTGTAGACGACGGGGTGCTCGAATGGTTCCATCTCGCGCAGTACCGCATCGTCGAGAACGTCGAGCCGGCGCAGCAAATGGAGCGCCGCGGGAGCGACGGCGCGCGCGTTTCCGTCGACGACCTTCAGGACGAGGCCGGTTTCCCGGTTTATGACGGCAGCTCCGTGAACGCCCTCCGCGCCGGATTTTACGGTGACGTCGCCCTTTGCCGCCCGCATGAACACCGTGTCGAATTCGCCCGTTCCACCGACGTATTCGGGGCAAGACATCATCGCGAAGCGTACTTGCGCGAGTGCCTGCGCATCCCTCGGTTCGACGCCCTCGAGCGAAGCTAGACGCGCGAACGAAAGCGCGGCGCTGCGCAGCGGAATCGCGTAAACCGGAATGCCGCATCCGTCGACCCCCAGCGGCAAGGTATCGACGCGATGGTCCGCGAGGCGCGCGCACAGTTCCAAGATGAGCCGCTGCGCGGGATTGCGCACGGAGAGAT
>JBDTFK010000342.1:0-5073 GCA_039937995.1 Vulcanimicrobiaceae bacterium
CTTCGGCATAATCGCGAACGCGGCGTAGAAGCCGGTTGACGATGCGCGGCGTACCGCGACTGCGGCGCGCGATTGTTTTCGCTCCCGCCGCATCGATTGGAACCTCCAAAACGCTAGCCGAACGCGTAACGATACGCTCGAGTTCCTCGACGGAATAGTAGTCCAGATGGTGGACGATGCCGAACCGTTCGCGTAGCGGGGCGGTGAGCATGCCCGCGCGCGTCGTGGCCCCGATCAGTGTAAAGCGCTTGAGCGGTAGCTTTATCGTCTTCGCGTACGCGCCGCGGTCGACAATAAAGTCGATCTGGAAATCTTCCATCGCCGGATATAAGAACTCTTCGACGACGCGTCCGAGGCGATGGATCTCATCGATAAAAAGCACGTCGCTTTCTTCGAGCGAGGTAAGAATGCCGACAAGATCTTTCGGCTTTTCGAGCGTCGGCCCACTCGTCGGGCGGAAGTTCGCGCCGAGTTCGCGAGCGATCAGCGCGGCAAGCGTGGTTTTTCCGAGTCCCGGCGGTCCGTAGAAGAGTACGTGCTCCAGCGGCTCACCGCGCCGTTTGGCCGCATCGATGGAGATGCGTAAATTCTCGACGAGCGTCGTTTGGCCGACGTAGTCGGCAAATGTCCGCGGGCGCAGGGTCGCTCCATAGACTTCATCTTCCAACGTGTCGACCGGGTCGACGATCCGCTCGACGTCCACGTCGTCGGGGCCGACGATTTTCTTGCGAGCGTCGGTCATGTTGCGCGCGCCTCGCCGGCGAACCGGTCTGCTTTGCGGCGGTAGATTTCGGCGAGCAAAGTCTCCGCGTCGCTGAGGTGCGGCGCGCCGTCGAGCGTTTCGCGAATCATCGCCTCGGCCTGCGGGCGCTTGTATTCGAGTTGGAGCAGAACCGCAAGGGCCTCGGCGGCAAAGTCGGGCATCGGCTCGTTCGCTGCCGGCGGCGCGTCCTGGATCAACAAAAATTTCGCGACCTTGCCTTGTAATTTCGCGACGATATCGCGCGCCTTCTGCTGCCCGATGCCGGGAAGGGTTCGGAGATATCCGTGATCGCCGCGATCGATTGCGCCGGCAATCGACGACATCGGCTGCGAAAATGCGCGCGCGGCGGAGCGCGGCCCGATCGACGCGACACTAAGCAACGCTTCAAAAAATTCGCGTTCGATCGCGTTGGTGAAACCATAGTAACTGAAGTGGCCGCTGTTGCCGTCCATATTCAGAACGGAAAAAACCTCGAGCGTCACCGATTCGCCCGGCGCGTGCGGAACTTTTTCCGCAACGCACGGCGGAAGCGTTACCTGATAGCCGAGGCCGTGGACGTCGAGCACGACGGTTTCGTGACCTCGTTCCACAAGGGACCCGCTAATACGCGAGAACATGATCGCTCATATTAAGGTAGGCGAGGGCGATCGCAAGGGCATCGGAGACGTCGTTGGGTTTCGGAGCGGTGCGCAGGTTTAAGAGATGCGTTACCATCGCATTAACCTGGTCTTTTCGCGCGCCGCCCGATCCGACGAGCGCCCGTTTTACGTGTGAATGACCGAGCGTCTTTACGGCAAGTCCCGCTTGCGCGCTGGCGAGGCACATTACGCCTCGCGCGTGCCCCATGAGGATGGCCGTCATCGGATTCTTGTACGTCGTATAGAGTTCTTCGATGACGACGACGTCGGGTTTGGTTTGATCGATCAGTTCGACGATCGACGCATAGAGCTCCGCGAGGCGTTCTTCGAGCGTGCGATCCGTTCGCGGCGATACGACCCCCGCCTCAACCAAGGCGATTCCCCGTCCGTTTTTAGCGACTACGCCGTATCCCGTAACGCGCAGAGCAGGATCGATCCCGAGGACGCGCACTAATGCTGCACTCCGTTAACCATCAACGTTACAAACGATCCCGGTGCGAGGCTCGTTCCAACCTCCGGGTGCGTGCGCACGACCTTTCCGTCTGCGCCCTCGCTCGTGGTGTACTGCACTTTGTCGATACGGTACCCGTTTTGCAGCAGCGCCGTTTGTGCATCGGCAAGCGAAAGGCCCTCGGTATCGGGCACCTCTCCGGAAACGGAGAGGGTTACCGTTACCATTGCCCCGCTCAAACCTTGCGTGCCCGGCGCCGGATCTTGCGCAACGATCAACCCGTTATTTTCGGCTTGCACGGAAAACTTCAAAGCCGGGCTGAAACCGCCGCCGTTCAATTGCGCGATGGCGTCGGCGTACTTCATATTCACGAGGTTGGGAATCGTCGTGTTTTGGGCGGCGGCGTTGCCGCTTCCGGTGCTAACGGTGGCGTGAATCATCGTCGTGCGCTCGATTTGCCCGCCCGCCGCGATGTCTTGCGCTCCCACAACGTTATTTGCGACTCCCGGAAACGACTGACGTCCGGCGGTGTCGAGGAGCAATCCTTGCTTTTTGGCCAGTGCAATCGCGTCGTTCACGTCCATGCCGACAAAGTTCGGCACCTGAGCCGGTTGCGGGCCGTCCGATACGGTTAACGTAACGAGCGATCCCTGACGCACTTTCGAACCCGCCGCGGGCTGTTCGTCGGTGACACTGTCCTTGGGATCGTTACTAAACCGGCGCATTTGCTTGACCTTGAACTTGTCGTCCTGGAGCGAGCGGGCTGCATCATTCGCACTGTATCCGCGAACGTCGCGCAATCCGAAGAGCGGTAACCCGTTACTCACAAAGAGTTCCACGACCGAGTTGGCGTCGACCTTGCTTCCGGCCGCCGGGTTTTGACGAATGATGTGGTTTGCGGCAACGGTGTCGCTCGACGTCTTGATTTCGCGGGCTTGCAACCCTGCGTTTACGACGACTTGCTGCGCCTGCGCGTCGGTCATATTGCGATAGTCCCCCACGCTCACGCTCGTCGCGAGCGCCGGGAACGAAAGCGGTCGCCCAAAGAGCATGTAGCCCGCCGCGGTTGCGATCACCGCGAGCGCCACCAAAACCGCGATGGCTCCCGACCCGATTCGCGACCGGCGCTCCTCGTCTTCGCTGAGCGACGTGTAGGTGTGATCGGGCATCGGTGAACGCCGCGGCGGCGGCATCGTTCCAAAGGCCTGCGCCGGCGCGTCGTCGGCAATTTGATGGGCTGCGTGCGACGGCCGCTCGCGCGCTTCGCGAAGCGCCGTAGCGACTTCGCTTGCCGACTGGAAGCGGTTGTGCGGCTTCTTCTGCAGGAGTTTGTTGACGATCGAGGCGAGCGCGGGGCTTACGCCGAGCGCGCGTGTGTCGATCGTCGGGACAGGATCGCCGATATGCTTGAGCGCGACCGTGACCGGCGACTCGCCGCCGTACGGCAGCGTGCCGGTAAGCATTTGGTAGAGCACGACGCCGACGCTGTAGAGATCCGAGGCCTCGTGCAGTTCATGCCCTTGCGCCTGCTCGGGGGAAATGTAGAAAACGCTCCCCATAACGAGACCGGGTTTCGTGAGCGTCATCGTGTGCTGCGACACCGCGCGAGCGATGCCGAAATCGGAGAGTTTAACGACATCGTCCTTGGTTACGAGAATGTTCGCCGGCTTGACGTCGCGATGGAGCAGCCCCGCGCGATGCGCGTAGGCAAGTCCGCTGCAGATTTGCGCCGCGTAGTCGATCGCGACGGGTTCGGGGAGCTTGCCGTCGGCCGCGATGATTTCCCCGAGTGAGGGGCCGTCGACCAATTCCATGACGATGTAGTAGGTATCGCCTTCGCGCCCCACGTCGTAGGTATTGACGATATTCGGATGGGAAAGCCGCGCGGCCGACTCGGCTTCTTGATAAAAACGGCGGACGAATTCGTCGTCGGCCGCATACTGCGAACGGAGAACTTTTATTGCGACGCGCCGGCGCAAAACGGTGTCGGTACCGGAATACACGGTCGCCATGCCGCCTTCGCCAAGTTTTCGATCGAGTTTATATCGATTGTTAAAGGTCCGTTGCTCGATCACTGTACGCTTTCCAATGCGACTCGTAGCACTTCCCGCGCGATCGGCGCCGCCACCGCCGCGCCATACCCTCCGTTTTCTACGATCACCGCGACCGCGACGCGCGGATGATCGGCGGGGGCAAAGCAGACAAACCATGAGTGTGCGCGCCCTTGCGGGTTAGTCGCCGTTCCGGTCTTCCCGGCAACGGTTACGTCCGGCAAGCGGGCGATTCGGCCCGTTCCGCTCGTTACCACCGCAATCATCATGTTCTTCACATTTGTCGCGGTGTCCGCCGAGATGGGCGAAGCGAGCGTCCCGGCGGAGGCTGCACTTGCAACCTGCCCGTCACGGACGATCTGCCGGATGATGTAGGGGAGGGGCTCGTTGCCGCCGTTCGCGATTGTGGCGGTGATGGCGGCCATCTGCAGCGGCGTCATCAGGAGGGCCCCTTGCCCGAATCCCATTTGAGCGAGTTCGCCCGGCACGACCGACGCTTTGGCGGGAACGCGACCGGCCTGCGCCGGAAGTTGAAAATCGAGCGATTCGCCGATGTTCCATCGCGCGAGGTAGTCGTAGAAGGTATCGGTCCCCATTTTTAGCGCGATCTGCCCGAAATCGACGTTGCTCGAGAGCGCGAACGCGCCCGTAATATCCTGATACCCCGAAGGACCTTCGCTGTCGTCGTCGTGCAACGTGAAGTCGCCGATCGTGTAGTAACCGGGATCCTCGTAGTGCGAATCCATCGTTGCCGAGCCGCTATCGAGCGCGGCCGACGCCGTGAAGATCTTAAACGTCGACCCCGGAGGATACAGTCCGTCGAGCGCGCGGTTGAGCAACGGGCTCGCCGGGTCAGTCCCGAGCGCGCCGAAGCCGCGGTCAACGTGGCTAGGATCGAAACTCGGCACGCTGGCGAGAGCTAAAACCGCTCCCGTGCGCGGGTCGAGAACAACGCCCGCGGCTCGCCCGTGAACGCGCAAACGTTCGAAGAGGTCGGTTTGGATTGCCGGGACGATGGTCGTAACGACGTCGGCGCCGCGCGAAACCATCGATTCACCGCGTAGGGCCGCGGCGATCGCTTGCAACTGCGCCATCGGATCCCCCGTCGTCTCGGGCGGCGTGAGCGCGCGATCGTACGCATCTTCGATTCCGCTCGTTCCGTAGCGCGAC
>JBDTFK010000343.1:0-3767 GCA_039937995.1 Vulcanimicrobiaceae bacterium
CAACGAGCAAGGCAACGAACAAATACTTCAACGAAGTGCTTCTTTCTCTCTTGGTAAACGAATGTAATGCGGAGAGATCTCTCCCGATACTACATAGCATCTCTTGCCGGAGCTCGTAAGCAACCACCGTTGTTGCCACGTAGGGCCTTTTCTCGCAGGCGGCGCAGGTAGGGGGAATGGCGCCCGAAGACTTGCACCTCGACGTCCGCGCGATCCCGACGTGGGAACGGCATCCGAAGATTTTCAGTTCGTTCGACGCACTCGTGCCCGGGCAAAGCCTGGTGCTGACGTCCGATCACGAACCGCGCCCGCTCCGGGCGGAATTTAATCTCAAACGCCCTGGGAGACACCGCTGGGAGCAGCGCGATCTCGGCGACGGGCGGTGGGAAGTCCGCCTGAGTAACGCGGGGCCGGTAACGCCGGCATCCGCAGCCGCTATGCTCGCCGGCGCGCTCGAAAGCCGGGCTCGGCGGATGACGGTCAAGCGGCGCCGCGTGCTCGTCGAGCTCGGCGCCGACTGGCCCTACATCGGCGTCGTGGAAAGTGGGATTCTCGCCGCAACCCTGACGACGGCGATGGGACGCGAACAGACGATGTACGAAGTTCTCACCGGAGATATTTTCGGCGAGGTCGCGCTCATTGACGGCGGTTACGCGCCGTTGCGCTTTGTGGCCGTAACAAACGATACCGTGGTGCTTTTGTTCCCGAGCGATGCCGTGCGTGCGCTCGCTGCGGCGGCGCCGCAGATCGCTTCCGCGCTCGGCGTTGTCGCCGCGCAACGCTTTCGCGCGGTGGTGGAGCGTTTCGCCGCGCACCTTTCACAAACAACGACCGCTCGGGTCGCACAAGCGCTTCTCGCCTATGCATCGCCCGAGATCGGTTTGCGCGACGCGCTCGACCCACTTCCCACGCTCACGCAAAACGAAATTGCAATGCGCGCCGGAACCGTGAAGGAGGTGGTGAGCCGTGCGCTCGCCGAGCTGGAAACAGCCGGTGCCCTTCGCCGCGACGGCGGACACATCGCCGCGCTTGACCGCGTTAAACTTCTCGCCGCCTCTGAAGGGGACATGCACCCATCGTGATACGCTCGCTTATTGCCTTCGTTGCTCTCGTTGCGCTGCTCGCACCGGCCTCCGGCGCTGCATCGTCCGGCACCGCCAATCTGCTTTGGCGCGAAGCGGGGCCGGCCGTGGCCGGTGGGCGCGTCACGAGCGTTGCCGGATCCGCTCGCGATCCGAATCTCTACTATCTCGGTGCGGCCGGCGGCGGCGTATGGAAGAGCACCGACGGCGGCGCGGTCTGGGAGCCCGTCTTCGACCATGAAGGCGTCGGTGCGATCGGCGCGGTGGCAATCGACCCCAGCAACGACGAGACGGTGTGGGTTGGCACCGGCGAATCGAATCCGCGCAACGATGTGAGCTATGGCGACGGCGTCTACAAGTCGACCGATGGCGGAAAGACCTGGGTTAATGTCGGCCTGCGTTCGACGAAGTATATCTCGCGCATTCTTATCGATCCGGCCGATCCGCAACACGCGATCGTGGGCGCACTCGGCGACGTCTTCGCGGACTCGCCGGACCGCGGTGCATTCGTGACATTCGACGGCGGCAAGACCTGGAGCAAGACGCTCGACGTCGGACCGAGCAGCGGCGTCTCCGACTTGGCGATGAGTCCCGGCACGCCGAACGTAGTCTACGCGGGCGTTTGGGAGTTTCAGCGGCGGCCGTGGACGTTTCGCAGCGGGGGCGAGCGAGATGGCCTCTATCGTTCGACCGACGGCGGCCGAACCTGGACGCGGCTAACCGGTCATGGGCTACCCACCGGTATTACCGGCCGTATCGGCCTCGCTATCGCACCGAGCGATCCTAAACGCGTCTACGCGCTGATCGAATCGAAGCACGGCATCCTTTGGCGCTCGGACGACAACGGGGAAACGTGGATGCTCGTGAGTTCCAATACGCTCGTCGATCAGCGGCCGTTCTACTTCTCGCACGTTTCGGTCGATCCGCACAATCCCGACCACGTGTTCACCGCATCCACGCAACTGGCGGAGAGCACCGACGGCGGCACGACGTTCAAGGCGATTGCGAGCGACGTACATGGCGACTTCCACGCAATCTGGATCGCGCCGAACGATTCCCGTAGGATGATTGTCGGCGAAGACGGCGGATACGCGCTTACGGTAGACGCCGGTCGCACGTGGACGTTCTCGGCCAACCTACCGATTGGGCAGTTCTACCGCGTCGGCTTGGGCAACGATAATCCCTACACCGTCTGTGGAGGTTTGCAAGACAACAACTCCTACTGCGGTCCGTCGAATTCGCTCGATGCCGCGGGCAACACCAACGCCGGATGGTTCGCCCCCGTTCAAGACGACGACGGCCAGTGGGCGATTCCCGATCCGCGCAATGCAAACGTCATCTGGTCAGACGGACAGGATGGCGCCCTCTTCATCTACCGTCGCCGCTCGCGCGAATGGACGTTTGCGCAGCCGTATCTCACGAACGTGCAGCAGAATTACAACATTGCGACGAGCCCATACCGCTTCAACTGGGAGTCGCCAATCGGTTTCGCGCCGTGGGATCCGCGCATCGTCTGGTTCGGTGGAAACGTCGTGTTTGCGACCGGCAACGGCGGCTACACTTGGCATCCGATCAGCCCGGATCTCACGCGCAACGACAAGGCGCATCAGCAACCGGCGGGCGGCCCTATAACGCGCGACGTGACCGGCGCAGAATACACCGATACGATCCTCGATATTGAAGGAGCACAAGTTTCGCGCGGCGAGATTTGGGTCGGCACGGACGACGGTTTTGTGCAGTTGACGCGCGACGGCGGGGCACACTGGAAGAACGTTACCCCGCCGGGCGCAAATCCGAACGGCCGTTTCGAAACCGTTGCGCCGTCGCCGCTCGAACGCGGCACGGCCTACGCCGTGGAAGACGCGAACGCAACGGGCGACGGCGCTCCGCATGCCTGGGTGACGCGTGACTACGGCGCACATTGGCGTTCGATCGTCAACGGATTGCCGCCCGATCTCTGGACGCGCTCGATACGCCCCGACAATCGTAACCCCGCACTCGTGTATCTCGGAACCGAACAGGGGTTGTGGGCCTCCTACGATCGCGGAGGGCATTGGCGGAGCCTGCGCAACAACATGCCCGCCGTCTCCATTCGCGATATCCGCATTCAACCACAGTTCGACGATCTCGTTCTTGCGACGCACGGACGCTCGATCTGGGTGATGGATGATATTCGACCGCTACAAGAGGCCCCGCAAGCCGTGGCGGCGGGCGCGATGCTGTTTGCACCGCGCACTTCGTACGAATACAATCTCACAAACAACACCGAAGGAATCTACACCAACTACGCGGCCGCAAACCCACCGTACGGCGTACCGATCACCTATTATCAAGCGACGCCGCAAGCCGATGCGCCGACCGTGACCATTCTCGATGCGACGGGACACACAGTTCGCGCGCTAACGGGAGAAAATAAAGCCGGGCAAAACCGCATCGTATGGAACTTCACCGCATCGCCTCCAGTTAAATGGACCGGCGTCGCAAATAAGGCTTTTCAAGGCCCCGACGACGGCGCGACGGTTGTCCCCGGCGCATACGCCGCGCGCGTATCGCTCAACGGCCGCACGTTTGTGCAGCGCTTTGCCGTCAAGCCCGATCCGGAAGCAACCGAGACGCTCGCACAAATGCAGCGAAGCTACAATGTATTCGCGAAGTTGAACCGGATCTACTCGAGCGTCGACAAGA
>JBDTFK010000344.1:0-17731 GCA_039937995.1 Vulcanimicrobiaceae bacterium
ATCCGACGTGGGGTTGGAATGCCGGGGTCGTGTGGTACCCTGCGCCGACATATTGGGGCGGCGGCTTTTGGGGCCCGTGGGCGATCGGTGCCGCCTCCGCTGCGCTTTACGGCTCAATCGTCTACAACAATCAGACGGTGACCTCGTATCAGGTTGAACCGGATAGCCCAGGCGCGAAACTGCTTTCGAGCTATCAGTTAACGCAAACGCCGTGCGGACCGCCGAACCTCGTCGTGATACTCGGCCCAAGCAATAGCGCAATATGCGCGCATCCGAACCAACTCGTGTCAGCCGGCACCTATACCGTCGATTCATCGAACCTTACGATCGTCTCACAGAAGTCGTAATATTACATGTATCCTGCATCCTCACAACACGGCCGTTTCTGAGGTAATCTCAAAATCGCCATCTCTGTTTGCTCGATGGGCGCGCATATATCCGCCACGCCCGCGCTTGCGGGATCCCGCATAGGCGACGTAGACAACGGGCACGACAAAGAGCGTCAGCAGAAGCGAACTCAAGAAGCCGCCGATGACGCCGGTGCCGAGCGCTTTGCGATATTCGCGGCGGCGGCGTGGCCGCTCACTGCGGGATACTGCGCAGGGAAAGAAGGGACATGCCGTCATTACCACCTCTGCGAGTGTACCGGCGGTGCCGTTATTTGCCGCGCCGGATCACGATGCGCAAATCGAGCGTGTCGAGATTCTCCGGGCGGCGAAAAGCGGAGCATGAATTTGCGAACGAGCGTGCCGGATCTGATTCGAAACGCGCAGATCCCCGCTTGGCTGTTGAGAACGCGCCGGCGCTACTGAAACGGTGCTAGTCTAGACGAAACTTCGTGGAAGCGATCGAGTTGGTGAGCGATTGTGCCTCGCGGATTGCTTCTAATTCGACGATATCTTGGGTGTCTTTCGGACGTTTTAGCGCGGTCTTCGTTTTGATTAAACCTTCTATGCTTAGCACGATCACAGGAAAGCCGATGTCTCCCGCTTGAGCGTGTGTTTTTACTAAGCCGTATGTCGCGAAGCCTTCGATTTTATCAAGCATGTCGATTTCACCAACTGTCGTCAAAATTCGTAAGGCAGGATTTCGCTTCAAGATTTCCGGTGTAAGGGAAAGTACGCCGCCTTCGGGTTTTCCGAGTACAACTCGCCGAGGCTCAAACGCGTTCATCACGCGACAAATGCGTTCGAGGTTCGCGCGATGGGTCGCATAGGCAATGTCGATGTCGCGCGTTATACGCGTCGTTCCGTGGAACGCTGCCGCGAGGCCGCCAATAAGGACGTAGTCCACTTCGTTCACGGCGAGCGCTTCGAGCAACGCCTTTGGGTGCAATTTGGCTATCTCTCGAGCAGTTCTGCGATGCCGATGGCGTTGCGTGAAGCCGCCGCAAGTCGTTCTTCGGGCGTCATGGAAATGGACGCGTAGAGTTGTCCAAGATCGACACCGTAATCTCGTGCTGCTTCAATTCGACTTCCACGCGGTGGATCCGAAAACAATGTGCTCAAGGAAGGAGCAATCAGCATGTTGTAGCCCAGAGCCGAAATAACGCGTTCGAAGGTGGACAACCGCATGTCGTCAACGCCCTTTTCGATTCGTGCGATGTTGCTCTGAGGCATGCCGGTTTCGTGCCCGAGGCGCGCTTGCGACCAGCCTCGAGCCAACCGCGCCCGCCGTATAGTAGCCCCCAGGCTCCGAACGCTCATGAGGTGTTCATTATATCGACTACGATATATCTTGGCAACGGCCGACTCTGTTGCGACGGCCCAAGGCCGCTAATGCCCGAGGTGCCAACCATGCAAAGCGCATTTGTATGGGCGCAGGCCGGTACTGATGCGCGGGATTGCGCGTTCAGCGGATTTGCGCGTTTCGAATGCTGCTTTCGGCGCGCCGTTTTTGCTGTAGCACGATCGCGGGCCGCCGTGCCTACGAGTCGCCATGCGGTCTCCTTGGACTTTGATTCGGCTGCGCCATACATATGGCACCTGGACCGTGCTCAATCATGCCACGGATGTTTTAGGCCGGCCGCCGACCGCAGGGCCACTAGAGGAATCTTGCGTTGAAACTTGAGGACAAATCCGTCTCGCAGAAGTCGCAATATTTCAGGTGTCCTCGGCTACCATTTCTGAGGTAATTTCAAAATCGCAGTCTCCGTTTCCCCGGCGGGGAGCACGCGCATATCGCGCCGGTGCTTGCGGGATCCCGCATAGGCGACGTAGACAACAGGCACGACAAAGAGCGTCAGCAGAAGCGAGCTTGAGAGGCCGCCGATGACGACGGTGCCGAGCGCTTTTCGATATTCGGCTCCAATCGTATGCCCGAGCGCCAGGGGAAGCATGCCCGCGATCATTGCGAACGTCGTCATCAGGATAGGACGAAAACGCCGCCTCGCGGCGTTCCGCATCGCGAGTTGTGCGGAGGCACCGTCGCGAACCGCGCGTTCCGCGTACTCTACGAGGAGGATGCCGTTCTTTGCGACGAGTCCAACCAGCATCACGATTCCAAGCATCGAGTAGAGATTGAGCGTTTGCGACGCAAACAGTTCAACGTGAGGGAAGGCTGCCCGAAGCACGTTCAAAGCAAACAGCGTTCCGAACGCTCCGATCGAGGCGAGAGGAACCGTGAGCATAATAACGAGCGGCAAAACGTAGCTGCGATACAGGATCGCAAGAATCGCGTAGACGGCGATCATCGAAAGCCCGAGCGCGGCCATCATTTTCGTCACCGTATCGAGAAATTGGGCGATGTCGCCGCGCGGTTCGATGCGCGCTCCACTCGGAAGAAAGTTCGGATCGCGGAGTTTTTGGGTAATCGGTGTCGTAACGAGCCCAATCGGCGCACCGTCAAGCGTATTGGCGCTTACCGTAACGACTCTCTCGCGGTTTTCACGTGCGATCACAATCGGTTCGCTCGACCGATCGATGTGCGCGATATCGCCGAGCGGGACCAGGTTTAAACCTCCGCTTCTCACCGTAAAACGGCGGAGCGCGTCGACGTTGCCCAACTCGGCCGCGTCGGAGCGGACGACAACATTAACGAGACCCGAGGGCAACCGCGCTTTCATCGCGATGTCCCCTCCCGTCGCGATGCGCGCCGTCCGTGCGGCGTCGGCGGGGGCGATGTCGAGCATGCGCGCCTTGCCGGAGTCGATGGTGATTTCGACCCTCGGCCCGAGCCCCGCGTCGCTCGTCCGCACGTCGGTGGCGTAAGGATTCTCACGCAAAGCTCGCGCGATTCTCCCCGCAGCAACGTCGATGACTCCCGGATCACCCGCGACGTTGTAACTAATCGGAGCGGTTCCGCCCATACCTTTTCCCGCCCCGGCGAGCGACGCCGACGGCGCGAGCGCCGTCATGCCCTTCACCGAGGCGATGAGATCGTTTCCATCGGCATTCGAGTCGGTAAGGACGATGCCGAGTTGGGCAACGTTGCTCGCGAAAACGGCGGAGCTGCCGTCGATTGCGCGGCCCGCGCTCGCTTCGACGTGCTTCACCGCCGGATTCTCCATGAGCGCGTTTCCGATGCGGGCCGCGGCGGCGTCGGTCTTTGCAAGCGGAGTGCCGGCGGGAAGGGTCAAGTCGACGGTAACTACGCCCCGATTCACGGGCGGTGAGAACTCCGTCGGAATCATCCCTCCAAATACCGGAATCAAGGAAAGCACGCAAACGACGCCCGCGCAAACGAGCACCGCATGCCGGTGCTTCGTCGCGGCCGGTAGCCAATGCTCGGCGTAACGCTCGCTCATCCGTGCTTCCCAAGAATTCCACGCGTTAATGGCCGCGTGCCAGCGGGCGAGGACGCCCAGTGCAAACGTGGTACGGTACGTCCACGGGAACGTGCGCGACTTCGCTAAAAGCAATGCGAAAATTTGCGAGCGGGAAAGCCCTTCGACTCCATCGCGCTCGCGCCGCAGCGCCCAGCGAGCCGCGAGAAGCGGCGTGAGCGTAAAAGAAACGAGTAGCGAAAATGCCGTTGCGAAGACGATCACCAAACCGAATTCGCGCATAAACTCGCCCACAACGCCGCTCATAAGCGCGATCGGCGCGAAGACCGCAACGTCGACGAGCGTAATGGCGATTGCCGCGCCACCCAATTCTTTCCGCCCCGCGAGCGCGGCGTCGTCCCCTTGCAACCCTCGCCGCGCGTTTGTCGTGATCGCCTCGATGATGACGATTGAATCGTCAACCAGAATTCCGATCGTGAGCGAGAGTCCCATGAGCGAGAGTACGTTGATGGTGAACCCGAGAGCCCACATGGTCGCAAACGCCGCGCAAAGCGAAGCCGGAATGGCGATTGCCGAAATAAGCGCGTTGCGCCACGCGTGAAGAAATACCAGCATAACGAGGACGGTGAGCACGATGCCCTCACCGAGCGTTTGCAGTACGCCTTCGACGGAGGCGTTTGTGTAGGGTGCATCGCTGCGGAGTTCTTCAAAGCGCACGAGCGGGTACCGTGCCGAGAACCGCGCGAATGTCGATCGTACGGCGCGAATGGTGCGCAGCGAATCTTCGCCCTGGGCGTGGGAAACGCTCACGATTATCGAAGGATCGCCGTCCACGCGCGATATCGTCGTTTGGTCGGCGTATCCGTCCTCCACCGCGGCGACGTCGCGAAGTCGAACCGACGCGTTCGCACCTCCCTGCAAGGGAAGATTTTCAAGCGAATCGACCGAGGTTGCGGCGGCGTTGATCCCGATCGTCGATTCCAGCAACGGCGATTTCAAAACGCCGCCGGGCAATATGCTGTTACCGCCGGAGACGGCACGAAAAACGTCGAGACTCGTGAGGCTCAGCGCATCGAGTGCGCCGGCTTTTGGACGAATGGTGAATTGCTGTGTAAGCTCGCCGGATACGCCGACGCTTCCGACGCCCTTGGTCGCGCGCAAAGCGGGAACGACATCGCGGTTGAGGATTTCGGCTAACTCGCCGGGAGACAGGACCCCCGAACCCACCGATTCTTCAAGGATCGGAGCTTGCGTGGGGTCGTCCTTCGATACGGTCGGCGCAACGAGATCCGGGGGCATGTTTGCTTGTGCCGCATTAACCGCTTGCGCCACGTTCGTTCGATCTGTTTCAACGTTGCTTCCGAATCGAAATTGCACCGTGAATTGCGCGATGCCGTTTTGAGCCGAAGCGGATACGCGATCCAAGTCCGGAAGCGCGTCCAGTTGATCTTCGATCGGCTCGATTACCAAACGCTCGAGTTCTTTCGGGCCCGCACCCGGATACGGCGCTGCTATCGTTACCACGGGCAGCGATACCGGCGGCAAAATGCTGCGCCCCATCCGCAGCAACCCGGTAAATCCGAGCAACGCTACGACAATATAGAAAAGCGTCACCGCTATCGGGTTGCCTAGGCAGAATCTGGTGAGGCGCATGCTACCGGGATACGTTGGCTGCCGCGGGTACCGGCGCTGCCGGATATACTGCCGAATTAGTACGCCGTGAAGTAATATCGCCGGGCAACCGCTTCCGGCTCAACGTTACGAGCGGGTACTCTTAGCAGGATGCGATACGTGCGAAGGGAGCGCGCCGGTTGACGGTTTCTACCATTACCGCCTGGGCGGCCCTGGCCCTCGTGCCGATAACGGCCCTGCTGGGGCTGCTTCTGCGTCGCCTGCGGGCAGGAACGTTCATCCGAAGGATGAGGCCGCATTTTGTTTTGGGATACGCCGCCCTCGTTCTTGCTCTCGTCCACGTGGGTGCGTCCATGGGCGCTATGGGGGGAGCGAACGGCACCGGGATTTGGCTTGCGTTGATCGCGCTGCTTGGCCTTGGACTGCAGGCCTTCACCGGGACAAACCTACAGTCGCCGGGTTCGTACCGGACACTGTTGCGCCGGTGGCACGTGGTCTTATTCGCCGCCGTTCTCGTGTTTGCGCTTGGGCACATCCTGCTCAACGCCGCGTTTCTTCCGCAATCTTCGGCGAGCACCGGGACAGCGGTGACAGCTTCCGCGACCCGAGAGTGAGCAGTTCGCGACTACTCGTCAGCGGTTACGCTGGTTCCTTGGTCGTCAAAAAAGAAGCGCGTGTCGAACGATTTTACTTCACCCGTAACATCGTCGCGCACGCGTGAATGAATCATAAGACGATGCATCGTCTTTCCGCCGCGCTTTACTACACCGCCGTAGGAGTATTGTACGAGCGGAGTTTTTTCCGAAATTGGAGCCAGATGCCCGCGCTGAACGAGCATGGAAAGCAGCGTGTCTTGGAGTTTCTTCGGAATGAGTCGGGCGACGTCGTCGGCTTGCATGCGCACGACCTCGAGTTCGTGCTGCGCCTTGTTCTCGATGACGACCGGATCGTTATTGCAGAAACGTACGATTGCGTCCCAGTCGTCGGCGCCGATGCCGATGAACGCCAATCCGTAACGCCAGGCCGGCTTGCCGTGGGCCGTTCCGGGCTGCTGCCACACGCGCTTCGCGCGTACGAGAATATTGCGGTTCTCCAGGTTAAGGCGGATATTGGCTTCGGCACCGATCGCGGCCGGCGAAACGATTCCGATGCCGCTGCCCGAGATATTTAAACAGACGATGTTGGTCCACGTGCTTCCCGACGCCAACCACGCGGGAAAGGGACCCGCGCGGCGCGCGTACTTGCGCCGGTTCTGGGGCGACCGCGTGAAAAACGTGATAAGGTCGTTGAGCATCTATCCCTGTTTTCGACGCCGCGAGGCCGTTGGATGAGCAACGGAGCCGCTTTACAACGGGTTTTCGCGGCGCCCGGAATGGTCCTTTGCGCGGAAATCAGCGATGCGCGGCGACGTCCGAGCCGGCGGGGATTACGGTGTGGTCCGTGATCCAGGCGGCGGTACCGTTTTCCTCCACCGTGTAAACCCCGAAATACCGGCCTTGCGGGGATGAAATCTCGACATCGACTTTGGCGCTCTGCCCGCCTTCGCGCATCGCGCTGTCGACGATTCGGAAGACGGCCGCTCGCGAGAGAAGCGGCCCTTCGCTCAGATTACTTGTGGGCGCGCTCGCGCTTAAACCGAGATTTCCGAGCGCGCTACTCGCATCGCCGCGAATCAGCGACGCCAGATACGAGGTGACGATCGAGCGCGCCCGCTGGACCAACTGAGGCTGATTCGACGGGGGCGGCGTAGTGACGGTCGACGCGACACGCGCGGGAGCAATTTCGGGGCGCCGGATTTGCGCGATCTTCGCGTCGTTCATAAACGGATTGCGTACCGGATCGAACTTCCAGTGGCTATGGCGCAACGGACGCGAAGGAACTGCCGCGATGGACACCGGTGCTTTCACGGTAACGCGCTTTATACGCGGTACTTGTTTGCGGGATGCGTGCGCTGCCCGGCGCGGCTTTTGCACTTGGCTGGAAACCGGACCGGTCGTCCGGCGTTGCGGAGAGTTCGCCGCCACGCGAACTTGCGACGCTCGCCCGAAGGCGAAACTGCGTTCGTGCGCATACCGGATCGCCGGTGGCAGCACGCTTGAAGCCAGGAGAGCGGCAAGCAAAAAGCAAGCGGCGATTGCAACGGGCCTCGCGACGTCGATCTTCGCAACGTGCGCGCACGATCGAGCGCAGAATCGCAAAACGGCAGCAGCCGCCGCGCAACTGCGGCGCGCAAGCAGCACGCATCCTCTCCCGACGCGTCCGATAGAGAGGAGAACTGCCGATCCTCCGAGCGCGGCTATCGATGCGATGTGGCGAAGCGCTCTTGCGGCGTTGCGTGCGAGCGCCGCGAACGATCGCCCGGTAAATCGAAGAAGTTGCGCAAACGAGCCTGCTGCAAGTCGCGCAAGCGCCGCGAGCGATGCGGTAAAGCGTCGGAATATCGATTGGACGGCGTCGAGGCTCGCTCTTGCGGCTCTCCACGCGAGCACCACGAGATATCGCGCGATCGACCTCAGCAACGCAACCAGCGAAACGATCGTCCGTCGCGATATGGACGCAATGAAACGCAGGGCAATCGCAGTGCCGTGTGCCGCACGCTTACAGCTTCGCGCAATGCCGCCGCCGAGAGCGAGCAACGCAGCTCCGATACGAGCGGGTAGGGAGAACAGAGCGCGCGCGCCGCGCGCGCATGTCCGTCCGGTTACCACGAAAGGAAACGCGATTGCACGAGTGCACCGCCCGAGGGTGAGGCGCGCGTCCTTCAACGAGATACGCGGTAGCGTGTTTGCAAGAGCGGTTACCAGTTCGTGCGTGTAGGGGATGTCAAGATCGTCGGTGCCCTGCACTTCCGCCTGTCGCGCCGTAATCACCGGCAGCAGAATGGCGCGTATGGAGTCGGGGTCCAGCGTGCGAATGGCGCGCGGATTACGCTCGAGAAATAGCGCGAAGCGTTCGATGGAATGCTCCGGTCCTCTGTCGATTAACGTAAGAAGGTCGCGCACGTCGAGAGACGGATCCACGATCGGAAAATCGGTCTGAGGTAACTCCAACCCGAGCGCAAGCGCAAATTGCGCCCGCTCGCTCGGTGTCATGCGGCTCGCGCTTCGCCGGATCTCGTCGAGCGTTGCTTTCCGATCCCGCGTTGCGGCGAACCGGGACGCGGACTCCGCCACATCGCGAGGGCTTAAAGCGGAAAGCAAGTAATCGACCGACGGCGACTGCCGTTTTCGTCGAAAGAGCATGCTTGACTTAGTATAGGCGAGAACGGGCGTTCGCGCATCCACCCCGAACCAAGGTGACCCATGCGGTTTGCGCTTGCTTGTTGGCTGTTCACGCGCGCGGTGGTTTTTGCGGCTTTCGCCGCAGCCGCGCCGCACGGAATTCTCGCGGCTCTCGGCAACTGGGACGGCGCGTGGTACGGATCGATCGCCGTACACGGCTATGAGTTTGCGCGCGACGGCGCTGCTTATAACGTTGCATTTTTCCCGTTGTTTCCGCTTTTGGGAAGCCTGCTCGGACATCTTGGGATCGAGTGGCCGCTTGCGGGCGCCCTAATCAATAATTGCGCGTTTCTAGCAAGCGTGTTGCTGCTTTATGAATTCACCCGCAAACGCTTTTGCATTCAAACCGCGCGCTGGGTCTGCGCGACGGCCTGCGCGCTTCCGTTGTCGCTCTTTTGCAGCGTTGCATACGCGGAAGGCCTGTTTTTCTTTTTCAGCATCGCGTCGCTCTGGTGCTTCGAAAACCAAAGGTACGCACTTGCGGGAACGGCAGCCGCCTGCGCCTCGGCGACACGCCCGCTAGGAATCGCTTTAGCCGTTGCCTTGATTGTGATTGCAGCCGCGCGGGGTTGCGGATGGCGCGCGCTCCTAGGAAGCGTAGCGGGCCTATCCGGCATTCTTGCGTTCGCGGTGTTTTGTGCGATCCGCTTTAAAGACCCCATCGCATTCGTTGAGGCACAGCGATTTTGGCGTCACGGCATCGGATTCGCGCCGGCTGGATGGCTCGGCTTGCTGCGTGGGGCGATGTCGGGGCGAGCACACGATTGGATAGTCATCGCAATGCTCGCCGCCGGTGTGGTTGCGGTGGCGATGTTTTCGCGGCGCCTAGGCGCCGCAAGCACGCTGTACGTCGCGCTTGCGTACGCTATGATCATTTTTTCCGGAACACCGCTCTCCATCGACCGGAACTTGTATAGCGTAGCGCCCCTGCTTGTCGCAATCGCAGCTCTTTTTCAGCGCGTGCCGTACGCCGGTTACGCCACGCTCGCCGCGTCTCTCGTCCTTCTCGCGCTCGACACTTTAACGTTTGCTCGTTTCGGATGGGTCGCCTAGCCGTCGCGACCCCGCAAAACGTGTTTTACGTCCCCTTGTCCGCTACGATGTAGTCGATGAGCTTCACGATGAATTGCGGGGTCGTGTAGAGCAGACTTGGATTTCCGTACGCAACGTAGAGTTCGCGTTTGCCGAACCGCTTATGAAACGCGAACGAGACGTTCGTGCATACCCCGTCGCATTGCCCGCCGCCGCTCGGCGACGGGGGTGTTCCGCTAAATCGGCGTAAGCCGATGGCGAGCGAGCTATCACGCGAACTTTGAAATGCGACGCTCACGCGCTCGAGCCACTGCGTATTGACGCCGCCGGCGCTCAAGAATTGCTGCGTGTTATCGGCTTCGAGGCTCAGCGTGTATGCGTGCCCGATTAAAATGTTCGTGGTGCGATACCATGCGTTGAGGCGACCGTTCCCGTACGCTCCGCTTGCAAACGCGAGCGAGGACGGGGTAGCCGTTCCCGCGTGAAAAGTCAGCGTATACGTGTTTTGCGTTAGGGGCGTGACTATACCGTTTACGAGAGTATAGGACGCTCCCGTGGCCACTTGAAGATCCCATAGCGACCGGGTTGTAAGGTCCGCGAGGATCGCCTGATCGGCGTTGTTAATGCCGTTTTGCGAGCCGTGATAGCGATCGATGAATCCTCCGAGGTTAATGTGTTTTAACGAGCCTCCGGACGGATTCCAATTCTGCGAATGAAAGATGCCGTACCCGGCCTGATCGTTTAAGGTTACGAATCCGTCGTAGGGCGCAAATTGCGAACCCATGCGCATGATGTTTCCGCCGGTGAACGTATTTGCCGAGTAATACCCGCCGCCGACCATCTGCATTTTAGCCAGGCGCGGGTCGGTCACGCCGGTTCCCGTTTCTTGCGAGAAATTGCCGAAGACGAAGAGGTGTTTCTGATCGCTCCATTTGCTGTACAACGATTCACTGTCGTCTTTGAAGCCCGGCATGTCTACGCTGACGCGTTGAAGCGAAGCGAAGAGGGTGCGGGGTTTCGTGCGATACACGACCGACTGCGCCGTGTCGTTGCGAGCCACTCCGTCCGCTTCGAAACCGCCGAATGTATATTGCCCCTCTTTACCTTCGATCGCATAGCCGCTTCTCGGCGTTGGAATCGCGGGCGTGTAAAGCGTGCTTATATTTTGGCACTCGTCGCATTCCATGTAGTTATAGGCTCCGGCGCCTTGGGCGAAGAAGGGGCGCGTTTCCTGATAGTACCGGGCGAACGCGGTGGGTGAAATCGATTGCTGGTCGTTTTCCACGTTCGAGAAGTCGGGATGGATCGTACCGACGATCGACGTGCCGCTCGTAACCGGAATCGCAAAATCGAGCCCGGCTCGCGACGTCGTTCCACCGGCCGACGGCGCGGCGATGGCCCCGAGCGCGTATGCGGCAAACCGCGGTTTCGGTCGCGCTCCCGCCAATACCGGCATCCCGAGCAATGGCTGCGCGTAGTTCGGGTCCGACACACCGTTGATATTTGCGCCGCCGTTCGAAACGTACGTCGCTCCCGTCGTCGGTTCGAAGCGCGAAAGTTGTACGCGCCATCCGGCGTTGCCCGATGCGCGCATAATTGCAAGCGGAATTCGCATCGTCACCGTATAGTGCGTGCCGTCGATGTGACCCGATGCATCCCAGGCCGGTTCGTAGTTGGGGTTTTCCGTCGAGTTTTGATAACGCGTGCCCGATGGGGTAGAAATGAATTGGTAGAAAAAGCCTTGCGTGCCGCTCGGCCACAGGCTCACCGAAACCTCGTCATCGGTGTCGATTCCCACGTTATTGGTGCGTTGCACCGACTGAATGCTCGCGCGCGTCTGAACCGCATCGAAGGCGACATAGAGCCACTTTCCGTCGGTGAGCATATAAGCCGTGGTTTGCTCGGCAGCGGCGGCGTGGACTTTCGCGTCGTAGAGCAGCCTTACCGCGGTGGCAGCCTTCCATTCCGGCCCGATCGTTCCGTTGAGCGGGGGCGGCGCTTTTACGCCGGCAACGGAGATGCCGGGTGCCGCCTCCAGCGCCCGGGCCGGGCCGGGGGTGAAAATAAATGCCGCTGCGAGAGCGAATACGACCGGAATCGCACGGGGCTGGATCGACATAGCCGGGTCTCCTCACAACAACTAATTCAATAGTACTATTTCGTTAGTTGCATGGTACGGGTCCGGCTCCCCGTTGTCAACTAGAGATTTAAGGGAAACGGGTAACCCATGCCCCAAGTCGACCCCTCGACGTCTCCGGCCTCGTCGATTCGTATTGCCGGGCGCGATATCGAGTACCGGCGCATCGCGAGCGAAGGGGACGCGCCCACGATCGTCTTTTTGCACGAAGGCCTCGGTTCGCTCGGCCTATGGCGAGATTTTCCAGGCGCGCTTTGCGCGCGGCTGGGCTATGGCGGGATCGTTTACTCGCGCTACGGCAACGGCTTCTCCCAGGCGCTGGACGCCGCGCGGACGGCGGAATATATGCACGACGAAGCACGCATAGCGCTCCCGGAATTGCTCGATGCCCTCGGCCTAGAGAAGCCGCTTCTTTTTGGACACAGCGACGGCGCGTCGATAGCGCTGATTTTTGCCGGAACCTTTCCCGAGCGCGTTAGCGCGCTCGTGCTCGAAGCTCCGCACGTCGTCGTGGAGCCGCTCTCCCTCGCGAGCATCGCGAAAATCCGCGAGGCGTACCGCGTGGAATCCTTGCGCGAACGGATGCGCAAACACCATGCCGACGTGGACCGCACGTTTTTCGGCTGGAACGATGTCTGGCTTTGCGATGCATTCGCATCGTGGAACATTGCGGGGTTTCTCGAGCCGATTCTCGCGCCCGCACTGTGCATCCAAGGAAGCGATGATGAATACGGAACGGTCGCGCAGATAGATGCAATTGCCGCCGGCAGCGGCGGCGCGGTCGACCGCCTGATTCTCGACCGCTGCGGGCATGCGCCCCATCGCGATCGCGCGCACTACGTTCGGGACGCTACCGCAGCATGGATCGAAAATCTCTCACAACGCTAGCGCGCTAATATGAGGGGTGGTCTTGGCAGTGTTCTACCATGGGGTCGTCGCTCGGAAAGATCGTGAAGACCGTTCCGCGTGCCACGACGATATTTTTCCCGTTGTGAAAATAGTTGAACACGCCGATTGCCGCGCCCACACCCGGCACGGGAATCGCGCCGAGGTATCCCGGCATATTCTCGGTCGCGCCGCTGCGCTCCAAGTCCGTCGTGTTGTGGTTGAGAACCACGCCGAGTTTCGTTCCGTTGGGGAGCTTTAGGTATCGCGGCTCGAGAACCAGTGTTCCGGGGCGTCCGCCTCGCCCTGCCGGCGATGCGATTGCCACGACACCGTAGCCGATCGTCCGCGCGGGGATCGCGATGGTATTGCGTTTCGTGACGGCATTGACCGTTTGAAAGCGGAAGAAATCACCCGGGTGCGCGGTCGATGAATCGACGTTGTCCATCATCTCGACGGCGACAACCGTGCATTGGTCAACGTCGACCGGCGATGCCGAGCCTCGGGTGGTTGCGAAGAGTACGCATGCGAGCGCAGCGATCGCTGCTCGGAACTTCATCCGGCCTAACGCTTTGCGAGGTGCAGGGCTATTTCCTCGATGGGCCGGGGCCGCCCGCTGATGTATGGATGAATTCGACGCGGCTGCGCGCGTAGTCCAGCAGCACGGTGAACTGACCGAGGAAACCCGCGCCGAGATGCCCGTAGGCTGTGCTTCGCAGCGTCGTCGTCGTCCCGATGCGTTGGTCGCGAACGGAAATGCTCCCGATTTTTACTTCGGGAATGTTGCCGATGAACTCGATGCTCGATCCTCCGACACCGCTTACGATCCGCTGTTCCGTTGCAGCGAAGAGGTCGCGATGCTCGTTATAGAAGTCGTACGAAAGGTTGATATTCGATTCGTCGCCGGTATCCAGTGCGAGCTGCGCACCTACACTGCCCAGTTGCACCGAAATGATGGGGACGAAATTGAGAAAGTGCAGCGAAACCGTCTCGCCGGGCGGGGCGGCGGTTACGTCGAACATGATGCGATGCGCGGATGGGTCGAGCTCGATGCGCGTCGATGCCAGCACGTCGGCGCCGAGGACGACATCGTAACCAAAGCGGTGTATGTCGCGCAAAACGACGTAGTTTGCTTCGGGAAATGTGGCGTTACCGGCCGAGAGCGGCCCCGTGCGCACGATTTGCGCAACGTATTTTCCGAGACCGCTGATTTGAATTTGACCTACGACCGGCGGGTGCAGCCGGGCCACGAGTTCTTCGCTAATCGCTAACCCCGAATTCCCGGTGTCGAGCAAGCATGTCGTAGCAATCCCGTCGATCGTGCAGCTAAAAACCGGAATCGTGCGGTTCGGGTCGGTAGCGACCGGCGTGGGCGGCCCCGCGAAGGCGGGAGCGAATCCGCGTGGCTGCGTGAAGGGATCCGGGCGAACGCTGCGGTCCTCGTAACGCTCCAAAACGCTTCCGTTGCGCATCACGAGAAACGGGAGCACGAGTGAGCTGCCGACATGCCGGTAATCCCGGTACTCGATGGTCGATTCCCCCGTAATGTCGCGTAAATACCGAATCCGCGCGGTCGACGGATCGATGAATACCTGCATAGGAACGCTACCACTGTTTGAGACGAGGATCGTCCGGTAGCTTGTCCCTTCGATCGTCGTAAAACCGTCGTCGGCGATCGCCCCGCCGTCGTCGGCGAATTCCGGCGAGAGAAACGCATGCGAGGCGATCGTTCGCTCCGCTCGTAAAAACGCATCGCCGAGATCCGACTGCGGCAACGTCGTGCGATTGATGTTGATCGAGTAGAGGCGTTCGCCGTCGAAGTACTCCCCGTCGCAGAGCGATTTCGCGCACTCGTAGGTCGCAAAACGCACGCCTTGCGAATCGCTTGTGACGCGCGTCGATGCGCCGTCCATCGTGAGCAACGAGGTCGATGCGAGGTGGGCGCTCCACGCGGGTCCGCCGCTTTCTCGCATGCGGTCCAAGAGGTGCGGCAGCGATTCGCGGGGGGCGCCGCCCGTCGTTGCGATTAAAAGCGTAAAGAGCAGCGCTAGGCGCGTGGCGAACACAATAGCATGAATTTCGAGTTGATCGACCGGTATCTTCTCGACGGAGTCCCGGCTCGAGCCGACGTCGTTCGCGAGCTGCTGCTTTCACCGGCGGAGTTGCCGGCCGCGTTGCCGTTCTACGAGGGAATGCGGATGCTCGGCGCCCGAACTCCGGATTTGACGCTCATCGCCCTGCGGCTCGTTCTCGCCGGCAAGCGCGCCGATGACGCCGCGGTCGTGAACTTGCGCGAACTGGTCGCGCAAGCGCGGAGCGAAGGACCTGCCGCCGAGGCGGCCCGCACATCCTACCACCAGGCGCTGGCACAGTAAGGAAAGCGGCGCCGGGAAACGGAACGTCCACGGACCGCGTTCACTACAATGACCATGCCCAGTTTAAAAGCATTCGCCCTCGTCTCACTCGGCCTTTTTGCGGTCGCGCCGTCCTGCGCGCTCGCCGATCCCGGCACCCCTAACCCCGTTTACCGCTCGTTCGAGTCGGGCAAGACCGCCCACGACGCGGGCGTTATTCGTGGAGTTATCGCCGACGTGGACTACTCCGGTGGAATGCTCATGATTAAATCGCACGGTCACGAACTCGTCGCCGTGGCGGTCGTGCCGAGCACGGCAATTTACCAGGGCAAGCAGTACGAAACGTTTTCGGATTTGCACCGCGGACAATCGGTCGAGATCTCGGCCTATGAGGTCGACGGCCGTCTCGTGGCTCAAACCATTCGTCTGAAATAGCGCAGTGAACGCGTCGGAAAACCTACGCGTTAGCCACCTCTCGCACCACTACCCGAGCGCCCCGGGCGCCGCTTTGTGCGACGTGTCCTTCGAGGTGTGCCAAGGCCGTACGCTCGCGGTCGTCGGCCCGTCGGGCGCGGGAAAAAGCACGCTGCTAAGAACGGTCGCCGGCTTGACTCGGCCGGATGCGGGGCAGATTTTCCTTGGGTCGCGCCGGATCGAGGATCTTCGTCCGCAAGAACGGCGGATTGCGCTCGTTTTCCAAACCGACGCGCTCTTCTCGCACATGAGCGTGCGCGCAAATCTGAACTTTGCGCTACGCGATCGAAAGCAGGGGCGGCGCGTAGAAGAACTCGCGCGGCTCCTGGACATCGCCCAACATCTCGACCGCATGCCGGCCACCCTTTCCGGCGGCGAACGTCAGCGCGTGTCCATCGTGCGCTCGCTGCTTTCCGATCCGGCAGTGTTGCTCCTGGACGAGCCGCTCGCTCACCTCGATCCGGAACTTCGCGCGCTCGTGCGCAACGAGCTGATCGGTGTTCGCGAACAGTTTCGCGGTCCGATCGTCTACGTTACGCACGATCATTCCGAAGCGCTTGCAATTGCCGACGAACTGCTGGTTCTCATCGCGGGCGTCGTGGAAGATACGGGGGCCCCGCAACGCGTCTATGACGCGCCGCGAACGGTGCGGACCGCGGCGTTCCTTGGTGAGCGGCCGATGAATTTACTCAAGGGGCTTACGAGCGGGGCGATAACCGGCATCCGTCCCGAACACGTTCGCATCGACGCATCGGGCAAAATCGTAGGCTCCGTCGTGCGGCGCGAACCGACCGGTGCCGACGCGTATCTGTACGTGCGAACGGAAGCCGGAACGATCGCCGTGCGCACGCGTGCCGAAGATGAATTTCGCGCGGGCGAAGTGGTGGGCCTTACCTTTGACGAACGGCACGTTCGCCGCTTCGATCCTACGTCGGGAGTATCGATTGGATGACTGAACTCGAGCAACTCGCGCGGGGAGTGCTGCTCGTGGGCTTCGATGGAACATCGCTCGAACCGCAACTCGCGCACCGTTTTGCGGCCGAACAATTTGCCGGCTACGTGCTCTTTTCAAGAAATATGGGACCGATCCGCGAAGTGCGCGAGCTAACGGACGCCCTGCGTTCGCTGCATGCGCTCGCGCCCGTTCTCGCCGTCGATCAAGAAGGCGGACGCGTTATGCGACTGCGCGAAGGCGTCGAACCGATGCCGCCGATGATGGCAATCGGTGCCGCCGGCGACGACGCTCTCGCGGGACGCGCCGGCGAACAAGTTGCATTCGATCTTCGCCGCGCCGGGTTCACCCTCGATTTTGCGCCGGTGCTCGATCTCGCGCGCGAGCCGCTCAGCACGGTGATAGGAACGCGCTCGTTCGGTTCGCAGGTCGCGCAGGTCGTAGCCCTCGGCCGCGCGTTTGCCGCGGGGCTGGAACGCGTAGGGGTTACCGCGACGTTCAAGCACTTCCCCGGTCACGGAACGACTGCGGTCGATTCGCATTTGAGCTTGCCCACAATCGAATCGGACGAAAAAACGCTTCGTGAAAACGATCTTGCGCCGTTTGCGCAAGTCGCGCAATCGGCCCGCGCATTCATGACCGCGCATATCATCGTTCGCGCATTTGATCGCGAGAACCCCGGGACGCTCTCGCGCAAGCTGCTCACGGACGTTTTGCGCGGGGAGCTCAATTTTCGCGGCGTGTGTTTCACCGATTGCATGCAAATGGATGCGATTGTAAAAACGAGCGGAACCGCAATCGGAGCGCTCCGCGCGATTGCGGCGGGCGCCGACTGCGCGTTGATTAGCCACGATCCCGCGTTGGCGGTTGAAACCGCGCGGGCGATCGTGCGCGGCGTCGAAACCGGCGAATTGCCCTACGCGCGTTTGTCGGAGGCGTATGCTCGGGTCAAGCGGTTGCGCGAACGCGCAATGTTGCCGCTTCCACTTGAGGCAGCGAGCCCCCACCGCGGTATCGGCCGCGAAATCGCGCGTAGAGCGATCACGCTTCTGCGCGGCGCGCCGCGAGCCGACGCAACTACGTGCATCGCCGTCTCGTTTCAAGGCTCCACCGCGGAAGGGGCGCAAGGCCTTTCTGAGGACCATGCGTTGCTCGAAGCGCAGGCACCGGCGCTCGAAACGCACATCCTTCCGCTCGCCCCGTCGCTCAAGGACCGCGCGACCGCAATTGCTGCAATTATTGCATCGCAGCGCCGTCCCG
>JBDTFK010000345.1:0-4223 GCA_039937995.1 Vulcanimicrobiaceae bacterium
ATTCGGCAGGGGAATGTGGCCGATCGGCAATTCAAGATATTGATCGTTGACCGACCACTGCGCCGCGTAGTGAAATTCGGGAATATCGTAGGTTCCGCGAGCGTGCCGTACGGCGCTCATCAACAGCGCTCCCGTGGTGAGCGCCGTCGAAGGATCGTCGCTCGCGTTTTGTGCCACCAGCGTCAAATGAACGTCGCCTCCCGAGAGCACGCGTAGCTGCAGGAGATTGGCCGCAATCGAACCCGCGGGCAGTTCTTGCATCGCAATCGGCAGCGTGGAATTTGCCGGGACGGTCACGAGAAGCCCCTGGTTTTGAACGACGCTTACGAGAAAATCGCGCGTCGCGACGTGCCCGACTTCCATTTCGTTCGGACTTGGGCCGCCGCGCCCGGAGATAAATTGCACGGTCGCGGGTTCCATAGAATGGTTTTCAGCGACCAGCACGATGCGCCGGTCGGGTTCTCCCGGCGGGTTGTAGTGGAAATATAGAAAACGCGAGGGTTCGTTGCGGCGAAGATCGGCAGTAAAAAGCACGCCGTTTGCGGTAAGTTTCTCGGGGTAGTCGCTAACCATCAGCGAACTCGGTGAGATGCGCGGCGCGGCGATGTTCTCGACCTGGACGCGCGTCGTTCCCTGTACGCTGAAATACTGATCGCCCTGCGCGAGCACGGGTACGTCGACGACGTTCGAGTTGTCTTGGCGGATGTCGTTGCGGATGGGCACGTCGTCGGGACTCACGATAAGTTGCGCGCCTTTTTGCACCTGCGTCGCGTTTTCGATCTTCCGCGCGACCACCCCGCGCACGTATTGTGCGCTAGCGGGGTCGCCTGTAATCTGCAGCGTGAGAAACGACGGAAGATTCGCGGCGTTGTAGGCGACGCGGACGCCGATGGAGGCCGTCACGCCGCGAGAGTCCGCAACCGTAATGCTCGTGGATCCGGGAGTTTTTCCGGCGATCGAGAGAGTCCGGGAATCTTGATTCGTCCCGACGTCGACGATTTGCGGGTTTTGCGCGACCGCCGTGAACGAGCCGAGTATGCCGTTGAGCGTAACCGTTTGCGTCGTTCCCATCGGCGCCTGAACGTTCTGGGGGCTCGCGGTGATCGGCGGGAGCGTCGGCGTCGGAGTCGGCGCGGGAGGCACGGTAGGCGAGGTTGACGGCGCGGGAGCGCCCGCCCCGGGGCTCGGCGCCGGGCCGATCGCCGGTTCGGCGGACGGCGTCGCCGTCGGCGCCGGGGTTTCTTGCGCGCTTGAGGGTTGGGCCGCGAGCGCCCACACAAGGCACGCGGCAAACATCAAACGCCCGTACACGTCGGACAGAATCACCCCTCCGGCAAATGCCTTTCACCAAACTCAAAAGACAACTAGCGCTGCGCGCACCGACCTACGCGATCTTCGCCGCTGCTCCGCGCTGTACTGCCGTCGCAAGAAGCGTCTTATATCCGACGCTCGGGAAAAGCACCGTAACGAGGTCCCGCTCCGCACGCTCGATCGTTCCGGTGCCGAACTTTGGATGCTCGACGATATCGGAGATGCGGTACGGCCCCGTCGACGCGCCGGCGTTGATCGTAGTCACGGGTGCGCTCAAGCAGTTGTCGCATTTGCCGCAATTGGGCATCTCGAAATCTTCGCCGAAATAATTAAGAATGAACCGGCGCCGGCACGACGTGTTTTCAGCGTACTGCAGCATCATCGCGAGTTTCGACTGGTCGTACGACTTCTTCGTTTCGTAGTTTGCGAGACTCAACACGAGCGCGCGATTCTTACGCACGGCTTCGGTAAGTCCGTACGTCGATTTTCCGGTCGATTCGACGTAGCCGGATTTTTTGAGCAACGCCAGAATCACTTTGAGTTTCGTGAGCGGGAGCTGCAGAATTTTGCGCAGATCCGTCATCGAAACGCCGTTGGCTTGGGCGCCGAAGACCTCAATCGTCCCGAAGACGCGCTGGACTTCTTCGATGCCCGGATATTTGCCGGTGAGAAAGTAGTTCTGCACGCGCGTATCGCTCATGCGGTAGATCAAAATGCAATTCGATTTCTTGCCGTCACGTCCGGCGCGACCGGCTTCTTGCGTGTAGGCTTCGAGCGAACCCGGCAGGTCGTAGTGCACGACGAAACGGATGTTCGGCTTGTCGATTCCGAGGCCGAACGCGTTGGTCGCCACAACGGCGCGAATCGTTTCGTTCATGAAACATTCGTGAACGAGCGTGCGGTCTTCTTTATGGAGTTTCGAGTGGTAGACGGCCGCCGGAATGTCGAGCGTCGACGTGAGATAGCTTTGCACTTCGAGCGCGTTCTTAATCGTCGCGGTGTAGATGATGCCGGTGCCTTCCAGCGCTTTCGGTCCGGTGAAAAGCCGGCTTAAAATCTTGAGTTTGCCGGCTTCTTTGTCGGCTTTACGCGTTTCGTACACGAGGTTCGGTCGGTCGAATCCCTTGACGATCGGTTTAACGTGCTCGATGCCGAGTTGATGCAGGACGTCTTCGCGTACGGCCGGCGTCGCGGTCGCGGTAAGAGCGAGCACGGTCGGTTTCCCAAGGCGTTCGATCACCGAGCCGAGCGCGAGATATGCGGGCCGAAAATCGTGACCCCACTGTGAAATGCAGTGCGCTTCGTCGACGACGAAGAGCGGCGTCTCGATCGAGCGCAACAGTTCGAGAAACGTGTGATCCTCGAGTTTTTCGGGCGTGGTGTACACGATTTTGATCGATCCGCTCGCGATGCGCTCGCGCGCTCGCGCTTCCTGATCTTCCGAAAGCGTGGAATTCAACGCGACGACGTTGGTGATCCCTAACTCACGAAGCTGATCGAGTTGATCTTTCATGAGCGCGATGAGCGGGCTCACCACCACGGTCGTCCCGTCGAGCAGCATTGCAGGGAGCTGATAGGTTAAGCTCTTGCCGGCTCCGGTGGCCAAAATAGCAAGGGTATCGGTCCCCGCAAGCACACGAGAAACGACCTCTTCTTGGCCCGGATAGAACGTGTCGAACCCGAACTTTTCTTTAAGGGCGGAACGCAAATTCACAGCTATGGCTATAGCCTCCCCACCGACTTAGCATAGCGCGCCGGAGGTCGTCGAGCATTGACTTTTGCTTAAGTGTTGTTCCCCCGGCGCCCCGGCGGCCAAACGGCAGGCCCTCCCAAAGGCTGGGCCGCAATCCACGCAAAGTGTCCCTTTATCGCATTTGGCGCCCAAAATCGTTTGCCGATCTGGTCGGGCAGGACGCGGTCGTCCGCACCCTGACTTCCGCGATCGAAACAGGAAAACTGGCCCACGCTTACTTATTCTCAGGCCCCCGGGGCTCGGGAAAAACGTCGGCTGCGAAAATTTTGTCGCGCTGCATCAACTGCGAACGCGGACCCACCGCGCACCCCGATAATACGTGCGAAAACTGCGTGGCGATGCTAAACGGCACCGCGTTCGACGTCTTGGAAATCGATGCGGCGAGCAATCGCGGGATCGACGAAATCCGGGCGTTGCGCGACGCCGTGAAATTTGCCCCGGCCGTAATGCGGATGAAAGTCTACATCATCGACGAAGCGCACATGCTCACCAAAGAAGGCGCGAACGCGTTTCTCAAAACGCTCGAAGAGCCGCCGGCGCACGCGGTGTTTATTTTAGCGACGACGGAACCCGAAAAACTTCCCGTTACGATCCTCTCGCGGACGCAGCGCTACGCGTTCCGGCGAATTGCGATTCCGGTCATGATCGAACGCATGCGCGAGATCGCGCGCTACGAAGGCATCTCGATCGACGAGCCTGCGTTGGCCGCGATCGCGTACCGAGCCGACGGCGGCCTGCGCGACGCGCTGACGATGCTCGAGCAGGCGGCGGCATTTGCCGGAGGTGCGATTTCGTCGGAGACGATCGACCTTGCTTTTGGGGCGAGCGGGCGCGAGTATGCAAACGCGCTTTTAGACGCCGTGCTCGAGCGCGATGCCTCGGTTGCGTTGCGCACGATCGAAGAAGCCGGCGACTCCGGAGCGGACATGCACGTGCTGATCCGCTCGCTCGTCGCCGGATTCCGGAACTTGCTGGTCGCGCGCGTGAATCCCGAATTGCTGGCGCGCGATCTGGCTCCGGAAGACGCGGAGCGCGCCGCGAGCCGCGCGCAACACGTGCCGCAGGCATCCGTCGTGCGTGCGCTGCGGGTTCTGACCGAGGCCGCCGCGCTCGCCCGCACCGGTGGTAACCCACGCTTGGAGCTGGAGACTTCGCTTCT
>JBDTFK010000346.1:0-3702 GCA_039937995.1 Vulcanimicrobiaceae bacterium
TCGCAAAGGTGCTTCATTCCGCGAGAATGCTCTACGAAATCGGCATAACGCCGCGGGGCAAAAACTGGCACGCCTCATCCGACGACCGAATAAGGCTTTGAGGTGGATGAGGCCCGAGGAGTTTGCGCGCGCGTTCACGACTGCGGAAACAGCGCAACCCTGACCTAAGCCGTGAAAGCGGGCTCGCATTGACGGCCGCAGAAGTTCCCTCCGTTTCAGTTTGACGTGAGACCAGTGTACCGGAACTAATTATTGAGGGCGTGAAAGGTCTCACGCAATGCAATCTAACCCCCTTAACCCCGATCCCGAGGTGGCTGCCAAGGCGACGCGGCGCCGATTCGCTGCGGGCAGTAAGGCCCGCATTCTCGATGAGTGGGAACGCGCGTCAGCCGTCGAGCGTGCCGCCATTTGTCGGCGTGAACGTATCTACTCCTCGCATATCGCCAACTGGCGCAAACAGCGTGCTGCAGGAGCGCCGCTCGAGGCCAAACGCGGACGTAAACGCGATCCCGAGGCCATTGAGGTAACCAAGCTTCGCAAAGAAAATGAGCGACTTCAGCAGCGCTTGGCCAAGGCTGAGCGGGTGATCGCCGTCCAGGGAAAAGTCTACGCGCTCTTGCGGGCTGTCGCAGGCGAGAGCGCGGATCACATGGACTTGCCGCCGTGGCAGAACAAGCCGTAATGGATCTCGTACCGGAAGTCGGCGAACGAGCTGCCTGCAAACAGGTTGGCTATCCTCGCGCAACATTCCGGCGCCGCTATGCATGCGAACCGGAGCACTCGCAACCCGAGCATGGCCCGCGTCTTTCCCGCCAGCAGCGGCGCTATCAAGCTCGCGTGGTTCAGCGTGAAGAACGCCGACGCGCTCCGCGCCGTTCGTCGCTGGCGCTTACCGACGCAGAGCGAGCGATGGTCTTGGAGGCGATTCATCAGGAGCGCTTCATCGATCGTAGCGTGCCCTATATCTACGCGACGCTGCTCGATGAAGGCGTTCGCTATTGCTCCATGTCGACGATGTACCGCATTCTCAATGAAATCGGCGAAGTCGGCGAGCGGCGCGATCAAGCCGTACGCCCTGCCCACATCAAGCCCGAACTATGCGCAACGGCGCCGGGCCAAGTCTACGCATGGGATATTACCAAACTGCACGGACCGAAGAAATGGACGTACTACTACCTCTACGTGATCATCGATATCTACAGCCGTTACGTTGTGGGTTGGATGGTCGCGGATCGCGAGAGTTCCGAGCTTGCGCGGATGCTTCTCGCGGAAACGATTCGCAAGGAAGGCGTGGATCCTCGCAAGCTGACCGTTCACGCCGATCGCGGCAGTTCGATGACCTCGAAGCCGGTGGCATTCATGTTAGCCGACCTTGGCGTGACCAAGACGCATTCACGACCCCACGTTTCCAATGACAACCCGCACATCGAATCGCATTTCAAAACCTTGAAATACCAACCAGAGTTCCCCTCGACGTTTGACAATCTCGTGCAGGCGCGCGCATTCTGCCAAACATTCTTCTGCTGGTACAACCACGAGCACCGCCATAGCGCCCTTGCGTTGCTAACTCCCGCTGATGTTCATCACGGTCGCGCGCAAGAGATACTGCAACGGCGTCAGGGCGTTCTGATTGCAGCATACGCCGCTCACCCCGAACGTTTCGTCAACGGCAAACCCAAGGCTAAAACGTTGCCGGAAGCATCGTACATCAACCGACCAAAACAGACCGATGATCTCGAAAGCGCAGCATAGCTTGACAATCGAATCGTACGCAAATACAATAACTAGCGCCGCACACTAAATCACGCGCGATGCGCGGTCTCATTCAGACTGAAAACTTCCGCTTCATTCCGCGAGAATGCTCTCCGAAATCGGCATAACGCCGCGGGGCAAAAACTGGCACGCCTCATCCGACGACCGAATAAGGCTTTGAGGTGGATGAGGTCCGAGGAGTTTGCGCGCACGTTCACGACTGCGGAAACAGCGCAACCCTTACCTAAGCCGTGAAAGCGGGGTCGCATTGACAGCCGCAGAAGTTTTGCGGCTAGGAAATCATCTGCATTTCTGCTTGGAGGCACCCGTAAATGTCGTTTCGGCTCACTCGCAAGAAAGCGATCCTGACATTAGGCAGCGCCGCAGCGCTCCCGTTCATCTCTTCGGTCGCACTTGCAAAGCAGGGGACAACCGCGGACCTGCAACTGCTTGCTCAGGAGGCATACGTCTACGGATTCCCTTTAGTCGATCTGTACCGGATTTCGTGGGCGTATTTCGCCAATAAGGGTGGCCCCGCGTACAAATCGCCAACCAATACGATCTTCAATACACCGAACGTGTACACGGCCGCCGATAAAGTCGTCCAGACGCCAAATTCTGATACTCCGTACTCTTTTGCGTGGTTGGATTTGCGCGCCGAGCCTTGGGTAGTTACCCTGCCGGCAATCGAGGCAAGTCGCTACTATTCGGTGCAGTGCGTTGACGAATACACGTACAACGCGAACTATCTTGGAACAAGAACGACCGGCAACAGCGGAGGCGACTTTTTGTTTACCGGCCCTGGGTGGAAAGGCAAGCCGCCTTCGGGGATTAAGAAAGTCATCGCTTCTGATACCGATATGATGTTGCTTCTGTATCGTACGCAACTCTTTGGTGCTTCCGACATTGACGCTGTGAGAGCTATTCAGGCGAAGTACAAAATCGCTCCGCTATCGACGTATGAGGGGACCTCGGCACCATCTCCTGCACCGGCAATTGATTGGATTCCACCGCTGTCTCCAGCGAAAGAGCGCACATCTCTTGAGTTCTTTGATATTCTAGCGTGGGTCTTGCAGTTCTGTCCGCCGTTTCCAGACGAGGTCGCGTTTCGCAACCGCCTTGTGGCGCTCGGTATCAAACCGGGAACGAGGTTTAATCCGTCAGCCCTTCCACCTGCGACCCAGGAGGCATTTCGGGCCGGAATGTCTGCTGGGCAAAAACAAATCGAGGCGGTGATCGCGAAAGCAACGACATCGAGCGGCTATTTCGGCTCGCGTGCACAAATCGGCACAAAATATACTAACCGCGCGGCAGGCGCACAATATGGAATCTTAGGAAACTCGGCAGCAGAAGCGATTTATTTGCCATACGCAACCGACGCCGCGCATCAGCCACTAACGGGCGCAAAATCTTATACACTGCGCTTCGCTCCTGGTCAACTTCCGCCGGTCCACGCCTTTTGGTCGCTGACGATGTACAATTTGCCGCAGCAACTTCTCGTAGCGAATCCTATCGACCGTTACCTCATCAATTCGCTGATGTTGCCGCAACTCAAAAAAGACTCCGATGGCGGGTACACCTTTTACGTTCAGAGCGCATCTCCCGGCAAAGATAAAGAAGCGAACTGGCTTCCGGCTCCAAAAGGCGCGTTCTTTATGGTCTTGCGTTGCTACTATCCGAAGGAATCGGTGCTCAATTCTACGTGGAAGCAACCGCCGCTCAAGCCCAAGACGTAGGCTTCGGTCCGCTCTTGCCGCCGAGTGACGGAAACTTCTTCTCGCTCAAGCCGTAGACTTGCGGATCGAAGAAAACACCTCGCAGATCCTTGGCGCCCCAGGCTCCACCAATTCATCGCCCGTTTTCCGGGCGATTTTCTTTTCTATTGGTCGGACGCATTGCCATATCGTTGCCGAAGGGTTCATCCTTTCAACTCAGCCGGCGCGGTCGGCC
>JBDTFK010000347.1:0-3784 GCA_039937995.1 Vulcanimicrobiaceae bacterium
CTGGTGCGCCTCGTATTTCCGCTGCGAACGTGCCGCGAGCCGATCGATGGACGCCGGAAACGGCCGTGCCTGCAATATCACATCAAGCGATGCTTGGCGCCGTGCGTGGGCTATCAAAGCGAGGGCGAGTACGACGCGATGATCGACGAAGTCGTGCTTTTTCTCGAAGGCAAGCAAGATTCGCTCCTGCGGCGGCTGCAAGCGGACATGCTCGATTCTGCCGAGCGTTTTAACTTTGAGGCCGCGGCGCGATTGCGCGACCGCATCGTGCAAGTGCGCCGCGTTACGGAATCGCAAAAAGTCGTCTGGACTTCACGCCTCGATATGGACTTGATTGCCGCCGCGCGCGCGCAGGGACAAGCGTGCATGCAAGTGTTCATGGTTCGCAGCGGTAAGTTGATCGCGCAGGAACACTTCATTCTCGACGGCGTCCACGATCAAAGCGAGGCGCTGCTCTTCGACGAGTTCCTAAAGCAGTTCTACACGGCGCGCACCGCCAGCGCCCCGGAGGCCGTTGCCGCTTCGGCGCTTCCGGCTAGAGTCGCGCGCGACAATCAGGTTCCGGTTCCGTTGAAAAAGCGCGCGCGTGTGTCGTCGTCAAGTGCGGCGGCAATCCCGAAAGAAGTGCTCGTCGCGCGATTGCCCGACGATCGCGGCGTGATCGAAGATTGGCTCTCGACGTTGCGCCAATCCCGGGACGAGCGGGGTGGAGGCAAACGCGTTCGAATTCTGCATCCGCAGCGCGGGCCGCGCGCCGAGTTCATGCGCCTCGTTCAAAAAAATGCGGAGCAAAATCTGAAAGCGTTTCTCGTGCATCAAGAGTTGCAGGAGAGCGCGCAGGCGCAAGCCCTCACGGAGTTGGCCGACGCGCTCGAACTTCCCGAGCCGCCTCACCGCATCGAGTGTTACGATATCTCGAACATTCAGGGGACTAACCCCGTTTCGTCGATGGTCGTGTTTGTTGAAGGGCGGGCGAAAAAAAGCGAATATCGCAAATTCAAGATACAATACGACAAGGGTCCGAACGATTTCGCCATGATGCAAGAAACGCTTCGTCGCCGGTTGCGCTATCTACGTCGCGAAACCGACGTCGAACTTACAGAGCACGAGCGCGAGCTTGCTAAGAAAGAGAAGTTCAACAAGAAACCCGACCTGCTGCTCATCGACGGCGGGAAGGGTCAGCTAAGCGCGGTCGTCGAGGTAATGGAAGAAATGGACATGACGGGCATTCCCGTCGCCGGCCTCGCAAAAGAACACGAGTGGCTCTATCTGCCCGGGCAAAACGAACCCATCGTATTGCTGCCGAATTCGCCCGGCCTGCATCTGATTATGCGCGTTCGCGACGAAGCCCACCGCTTTGCGGTCACCTATCACCGGCAACGGCGGGATAAGGCGATGACGCGCTCGGCGTTGGACGCGCTCGCAGGCGTCGGCCCCGTTCGCAAGAAACGATTGCTTACGGCGTTCGGGTCGGTTGCTGCGATTAAGCGCGCTCCGATCGACGAGATCGCCTCCATCAAGGGAATGACTCCGGCACTTGCCGCGCAAGTGAAGAACGCACTCGAAGGAGGTTCGTAATGCATTGGCTACTCCGCTTTATCATCACGGCCATCGTGATGTACGCAATCGCCGCCTACGTCCCGGGATTTCACATGAATGGTTGGACCGACGCCGTTTTCGCGGCGCTGATTTTCGGAATCGTCAACGCGGTTATCGGTCCGATTCTCCGCCTGATTTCACTGCCGCTCACGATCCTCACCATCGGCCTGTTTTCGATCGTGGTGAATTGGGCGCTCTTCGCCCTTACCGTGTGGATTTCGCCCGGGCTAAAGGCGACCGGCGTGCCGTGGCCGGCATGGGAGTCCACGCTGTGCGGAGCCATCATTATGATGATCGTTTCGATGTTCGTCACCGCGCCGTTTGGAAAAGCGCGACAAGCCGGCTAGCCGCCGCAACAAACGGGGTGCCGGCCCGCTTGCCACGCGTGGTATAGTGGTTTGGCGTCCGCGGGGCTGAACTAGGCTCGACGAGGAGATCCGCGGTCGGCGTCAGCAAGCGGAGTTGCGAGCTCTCCTAAAACGATCGCAACGGCAATATCTGCCAACAACGAATACGCACTAGCTGCCTAACTTAGGTTAGCTACCGGACGCGGAGAGTCGGCCCGAACTACTCTGCCATCCGGTCAAAAATTCGGGCTGGTACGATCGCGCGATTCGACGTTCGTACGAGATAAAGAATCTGCTGCATCCGGTAAGTCCCGCTTTGAGACGTACGGCATGAGTAAGTAAAAATCGAAGCTGAGCTTGGAGAACGCGTCGGCTAGGCTTTTCGGACTCGGGGGGCAGTACCCCGACAGCTCCACCAAATTGCTGCTCTATCCCTATAATGCAGGCCAAAACATGATAATGCAGGCCAAAACATGCATTACCGGGATAGAGCGTTTCTATTTCTGTATTATGGGGATTGGTGTTACAGAGAGACTCCCATGAACCGCCGTTCGCGCCAACCTTGAAAGGGTTCTCCGACCGACGGCGGCGCGGTCGCGTCGGCTTCTTCCAATGTCGCTACGGGCGGCGTCCCATTCTTAGGGCGTGAAATCTATGGTTGATGCTACTCGTCCGCGGCGCGCGTGTTGGACTCGCAAACCTCGCGCAGCTTGCGGTGGATCTCAAGGTTGAGCCTTTCGGGAACCTTGTCGAGCACCGCGGCGGAAGGCTTCAAGGAACGTTATTGGACCGCTAGGCCGTACGGAAAGTTTAGACCACGGCCGGTGATCGGCATTAACGCCCTGTTGCCATGCCGCGTATCGAAGATGCTCACGCTGTTGCGGCCGGCGTTGGCGACGTAGAGGTGCCCGCTCCCGTCGAGCGCCACTCCGGAGGGGTTACACAATCCGACGCCGGTGATGGTCTTCAGCGCGATGTTCTTGTGTGCCGTATCAAAAATGCTCACGCTATTGCCGTTTAAGTTCGCGACATAGAGCTTACCGGTCGATGCCATCGCTACTCCGAACGGAAAGTTCAGTCCGCCGCCCGTAATCGGTCTAAGCGCCAAATTGCCGTGCGCGGTGTCGAAAACGCTGACGTTGTTACCGTTCTCGTTTGCGACGTACAACTTGCCGCTCGTGGAAACGGCTGCGCCCCATGGGATATTCAATCCGCCGCCGGTGATGGTGAGCGCCGCGGCACGTCGTACGAGTGACACGTTCTCGAACACCGAGATGCTGTTGGCGCCCGCATTTGAGACGTAAAGGCTGCCTCTCCCATCCACCGCGAGGCCGCCCGGATAGGATCGATTCTGCGAACAGGCAATCGTCGGCAGCACCCTATCGTCGTGCGTGGTATCGAAGACGCTAATATGGTCGAGCACGGGGTTCGTGACGTAGAGGTCACCGCTCGCGTCGAGCGCCACGCCGGACGGACCGTACAATCCGCCACCGGTGATCAAAACGGGCGCGACGCGGCGGTCAGCCAGGTCGAATACGCTCACCGTACTGTTACCGGCATTCACAACGTAGAGTTTGGCGCCTTTACTCTGGGGCACGGAAGCGTTATGGGACTCTGGATGGACTGCAAGTACCGCTGCAGCACGTGTATATCCGTCGCCGGCACTACAGGCGCAAAGGATCCCGGCAATCATCGCAACCCCGAAACGACGCATAACGACTACCACCTTTTTAGAAAGCCACGAAGGTTCCCGAACAGCTTCCGTAATGGATCGTCGTACGCGTCAACGATGCGCTCCTTTGCCGGGATGATCGCGTTATCGGTGATCTCGATGTACG
>JBDTFK010000348.1:0-2591 GCA_039937995.1 Vulcanimicrobiaceae bacterium
GTTCTCACGGGCATCATCGCAACGCTACTCTCTACAGGAATGTCACCGTTCGACGCTGCGCGCGCCGGGGCGTATTGGCACGGACTCGCCGGACGTCTCTGCGCGGCTCGCCGCAGCGTCGGCGTTACTGCGGGCGACTTACCCGGGGCGCTGGCCGACGCGATTCCTACGCAATGTTCGCAAGAAGCGCTACGACGCGTTGTTCGGTCTTAATGCGGTGAATTAACTGCGCGACCATCGACTCGATGTCGTCGGCGAACGCTTGGGTGTGCAACGCCTCGCTCTCGGCCCGGCGCCAGCGGCGAGCAAACGTATCGAAATGAATTGAGAACCGGCCCTGCTCCTCGAGCATTTGCACGATCGACATCCGGCGGTCGGGATCGGTCTCGCGACCGAGCAGCCGGTACCCAAGATGAACGTCCAGCGTCAAATGGGCCTCGACCGTTTCGATGAACGCACCGAGGGCCGCGCGCAAGGTTTTCGCGTCGTGGCTTTTCGCCTCGAGCAGCGAAGCGATCCGAAGCCGAAGCAGCGCGTGCCGCTCGGCGACAAATGCGGGGGAAGGGATCATAGGCTCCTCGCCAATTGCGCTAGTCTGCCCATCCATTCGCCCACGGTCTCCCTCAACCCCCATACCTTGTTGTATCGGCGCTCGCGGGTCCGGCGGCTATCGGCCGCGGCCCAATACCCGCAGCAATCCGGCTTCATCGAGAATCGGAATTCCGACCTGCTCCGCTTTTTCCAGTTTGGTGCCGGCCGAGTCCCCGGCTACGACGTAATCGGTCCTTTTGCTCACCGAAGCGGCGACTTTTCCTCCGGCATCCTCGATGAGTACCTTCGCCTCTTCGCGCGTCATCGTCGGCAGCGCGCCGGTGAGAACGAACGTTTTACCCGCGAGCGGCCCGTCAACGCGTCGCGCGGGTTCGCCGGATTCGAGCGAAACGCCCGCGCGGCGGAGCCGCTCGATCATCGCGCGATTGTCCGGTTGCTCGAAGAAGAGGTGTACGCTCGAGGCGACCTCGGGCCCGATCCCCTCGGAACGGCGCAATGCATCCTCGCTCGCTTCGGCGATTGCCTCGATCGTGCCGAAATCGCGGGCCAAAATTACGGACGTCTGGGAACCGACGAAACGAATGCCGAGTCCCGTGAGAACGCGCGCCAAGCCGCGTTTTTTCGAGCCGCCGATCGCGCTCAAGAGATTGGCGATAGTCTTCTCACCCATGCGCGGCACGGTCGCAAGGGCCGCCGCGTCGATCGTGTAGATATCCGAGATGTCGCGAACGAGGCCCAACTGCGTCAGCTGCTCCGAGAGTACGTCGCCGAAGCCTTCGATATCCATGGCTCCGCGCGACGCAAAGTGACGAATCCGTTCGTACACTTGCGCCGGGCACGTTGCATTGGTACAACGCGACATCGCCTCTCCGGGCGGATGATCGACGGCGGAGCCGCAAACGGGACACACGTCGGGCATGGTGAAGCGGCGCTCCTTGCCCGTTCGCTCGCTCACGATCGGACCCACGACTCGCGGAATAACGTCGCCCGCGCGCGTAATCAACACGGTGTCGCCGATGCGTATGTCGTTGCTTGCGATGTACTCCGCGTTGTGTAGTGTCGCACTTTTCACGGTCACGCCGCCGACGGCAACGGGCTCCAGCACCGCGTTTGGGTTCAACGTCCCGGTGCGCCCCACGGAGATGGCGACGCCCAGAAGTTTCGTGCGCGCCTCGCGGGCTTTGAATTTATAGGATACGGCCCAACGCGGATCGCGCGCTACGGTTCCCAGGCGCTCCTGCGTCGCAAGATTGTCGACTTTAACCACAACCCCGTCGATCTCGTAATCGAGCTCGTCGCGCTCGGCTTCCCACCGCTCGCAAAACGCGATCACGTCGTCGATCGACGAGGCTTGCCGAATGTGCTCGTTGACCGCAAACCCCAAATCGCGCAGCAGCGCGAGCGCGTCCCATTGCGTTTCCGGGGCGCGGCCGCCACCTTCCAAGCGCGCAATCGAATATGCGAAGAACGAAAGCCGCCGCTCCGCGGTCAAACGCGGATCGAGTTGACGTACGCCCCCCGAGGCGGCGTTGCGCGGATTTGCAAACACGGCGAAGCCTTGGCGTTCGCGCTTTTTGTTCAGTTTTTCAAAATCACTTCGGCGTAAATAGACTTCCCCGCGAACTTCAATTAACGAAAAATTCTTGGCGCGAAGGCCGAGCGGAATCGTTGGAACGGCGCGCAGGTTGGGCGTAATGTCCTCACCGGTGCGTCCGTCTCCCCGTGTGCCGCCGCGTTCCAAAAACCCCTCGCGGTAGTCGATCGCAGTTGCCAGGCCGTCGATCTTTAACTCGCATACGTAGTTGACCGGCGCTCCGCTCAGCTTGGAGACCCGCTCGTCGAACGCGCGGAGTTCGACGGCTGAAAATGCGTTTGCCAGGCTGAGCATCGGCGTCGCGTGATCGTAGGGCGCGAATCGCTCCGACGGGGTTGCGCCGACGCGCTGCGTCGGTGAGTCGGGCGTGCGAAGCTTTGGATGTTTGTCTTCGAGTTCGATCAGCTCGCGCAGGGATCGATCGAACTCGGCATCGGTTATCGCC
>JBDTFK010000349.1:0-3511 GCA_039937995.1 Vulcanimicrobiaceae bacterium
GAATATCGCGGGGTCGAGCTCTTGTTTGCCCGGCATGTCGGCGCCTATCGCCGTGACGTGCGTTCCCGGGCGCACGTCGTTTGCGCAAAGAAGCGGCTTCGTTGCGGCGGTGGTCGTAACGATCAGGTTGCAACGCGAGGCAACATCCGCTACATTCACGCACGCACCGATTTCAAAACCGTCGACGGAGAACGCTCGCGCTTTCTTCGCGTCGCGACCCCACACGTATGCCCGGCGGCAGTCCGTTACGTGGCGTAGGAGATCGAGTTGCAAGTGCGCTTGCACGCCGGTTCCGACAATCCCGATCGCTGAGATGTTGCTTGGCGCGAGAAGCTGCGCAACCAATGCGCCGGCGGCTGCGGTGCGATAGTCGGTGAGATAGGCTTCGTCGTACAGAATCGTCTGAGGAACACCCGTCGTTGCGCTACACACGACCATCATCCCGCTGGAAGCTTTAAGCCCGTGCTTCGGATTGTCGTAGAATCCGCTAGCAATTTTCACGACGAACACAGGATCGCCACAGATATAACCGCACTTCACGTGGACGTCACCCGGCGGAGCGCTAAAACTCATGTGGGCAACCGGCGGGACACGGGAATCACCGCGTGAGTGCGCGGCGAACGCATGCGCCATCGCTTCGATCGCCTGCTTCGCCGGAATCCGGGCCAGTGCCGCGGTGATCTGATCTTTCGCGAGAACGTTCATGCGGCGCGCTATTCCGAAGAATCGAGGACTGTGCCGAGGCGGCAGAGCCCTTCGTTGACGTACTCGTCGGGAAGGCCGAAGCTGATGCGCAGATGGCCGTCGTGGCCGAAAAGATCGCCCGGTGCCACGAACGTGCTCTGCTCTTCGCGTAGGCGCGTTACGAGTTGCGTAGAGTTTATCGATCGATGGTATTTTACGAAACAGATCGCTGCAGCATCCGGCGCGAAAAGCGTCACGTCGCTGCGCGCGGCTGCCCAGCGCTCGAGATTCGCGTAGCCGCGTCGCACGTAGTTACGCGTGCGTCCGAGAATACGCGGCCGCACTTTCGGTGAGAGCGCGTGCGCCGCAAGCGCGTTTCCTAGCATCGTCGTGCAAATGGTGACGTAGTCTTGCCACGCCCACATGCGCGCGATCGCGTCCGCCGGACCAACAACCCAGCCGATGCGCAGCCCCGGCAAGCCGTACGCTTTCGACATGCTATTGACCGCAAGCACGCGTTCGTACGAACCGTACAACGTGGGGGTGACGGCGTCGCCATGCCTTTCAGCGCCGGCATACACTTCGTCGGCAAGCAGCCACGCGCCGCTCGCGGAAGCCGCTTTCGCGATTGCATCGCGTTCGCTCGCATCGAGCGTGCGGCCCGTCGGGTTGTTCGGATTGACGACGGTAACGAGTTTTGTTGCGGGAGTCACCGCACGGCGGAGCTCGTCGAGATCGAGGCGCCAAGCGGCCTGTGGATTCAAACCGAACGTTGAGACCCGGCGGCCAAGGTTTTGCGCGAGGCCCCACAGTTGCTGGTAGTTCGGTTGCATGACGGCGACCGTGTCGCCCGGTTCGGTCAGTGCGGCAAGCACGATAAAGTTCGCCTGAATCGCCCCCACCGTGACGAGCACGTTTTCGGCTCGAGCGCCCGGATAGAGCGCAGCCACGCGCTCGCGCAAGTCGCGGTTACCGTTAGATTGCGGATAGTGCATGGGCAAGTCTGCTAATGCCTCGATGCGCGCGCCGTCTCCGTCGAAGAGCTCGCGCACGGTCATCGGATGAACGCCGCTCTCTGATAAATTGAATTGCACGGCGTTTTCCCACGTTGAGAGGAGACGCTCGAGTGCGAAAGGGACGAATTCGTGCGCGTTCATAGACCCTCTTCCAACAGTTCGTTAAAACGGCGCGGATCGATCGCATCGTGGCGCGTAAAGTCCATCGTGCGCGTCTGTGCGATCCACCAGGCGGCGTCCTTGCTCGTTCTGATGTTCGCGGTTCGCGGCATCGATGTGCGGCACTCGGGCGCGAGATCCGGCTTCACGGGCCGCGCGCAGAGATTCCCCGGCAGTACGGCATTGTACGGATCGAGATCGATTTTCTCGGTGAAGACGTCCGACATCGGCGGCGCATTGGCGTCGAACATGCTCAAGTGGTTCACGCCGAGAATATCCTCAATTGTTCGCAGCATTGCGACGGTCGTATAGTGGGCGCTGACGACGGTTTTCCGCCTCGTGTACGCGGAGATTATGTATGCCGGGGAGCGATGCGAATCGACGTGATCCGGGCCGTCTTGCGCGTCGTCCTCAAGAACGAAGATCGCAGTATTTTTCCAATACGGCGAGTGCGATACGGCTTGAACCAGGAGGCCGAGCGAATAATCGTCGTCCGACATCTGCAGATACGGCGTGTTGAGGCCGCCGACATTGGTTGCGAAGTTGCCGAAGTGGTCCATCATGAGGCAAATCGCTTCGAACGACGGCAGGTCGCCTCGCTTGACGTAGCCGTCGAATTCGCGTTTCCATTCCTCGTAACGATAGCGATCGGGCGTGTTGAGATCCCATCCACGGAAGTAGACGTCGGTACGACCTACGAGCGAAGGTCGAGCGGGTGGTGACTGGCGCACGTCGCGCGCGTACGCATTGCGCACGATCGGGATGTAAAAGGGCGCGCCCAATTCGTAGTACGCCTCGTCGGTGTACATCCCGTAGTGGCGAACGCTCTTTCCCGCCCGTAGCACGGCATCCCAGAGAAAACCCGTTTCGGCGATGTCCTTGCTTCCGGGGAGCACCGCCGACGATCCGGACGGGTCGAGCAACGTGGTCGAGCGCGCGTCGAACTGGTCGTGGCCGCCTCGTGCGGGAACGGCGACGTTTAAGCCCCGGTTTGCGCCGTTCCAATCGAAGCTAAAACCCGAACTGGCGTATGCAATCGGCGTTGCACGCGACGTATATTCATTTGCGCGGGCCTGCACGCTCCAATTCCACCCATCGGCGCTTACGTCGCCGCTAGCGTAGAAATTATCCAACGTGGCGAACTGCTTTGCGAGTTCGTGATGATTGGGCGCGACGGCATACGGAAACGACGCGAGTTTAGGATCGCCGTTCGCACCGTTTCCTAAGTCGCCGAGCACTTGATCGTATGTCCGATTTTCTTTCATTATGAAAATGACGTGTTTAATCTTAGCGTGCAGGGCATCCATCATCGGATCTGCGCGGCGAGGGCCGAAGCCGTTGTTGCGATCGACCAGGAGGCTCAGAGAGGCGAGCGACGCATCGTCCGGAACGGGAAACGAGAGAATGCCCGCCTTTTCAAGATCGAGCACGAATTCATCGCGATGTTGCCGGTTTGGAAGTCGGCTTCCGACCATCGCGACGTTTGCATCGAGATGCGGGTTCGGGCCGCTCGGGGATTTTGCATAGGCGACAATGAGTTGGTTGCCGCGACGCCCGATGGCGGTGGGATACCACCCGACCGGTATTCTTCCGGCGACCGAACCGGACGTCAGATCGATAACGGCAACCGCATTTTCGCCACCCAGCGAAAC
>JBDTFK010000350.1:0-16910 GCA_039937995.1 Vulcanimicrobiaceae bacterium
TAACCCAGTGCACGTGGCGGTCGAACTCCCACCAACGCCCCGAATTGATGCCCCAAAGTTTGGGTGGTGTGGTTCCGGTTTTCAGCTGCGAGAAATCGGCGCCGAGAAGTTTTCCATTCTTATCGTACCAGAGCTGGCTTGGATGCTTTCCGTCATTCGATTGCCACTGCCGGTTAGCATAGCTGATCGCTCCCGTCGAATCCTCGGACGTATACCGGACATAACCGGCGTTCTCCGCATCGGCTGCAGTAGGATAGCGCTTCATAAGGTCGCTCTGAATCGAGGCAACAAAGGACTTTTCCCCCGAACTCATCGGGCCGGCGTACGTGGGTTTTTGAAACGACGGGTTCTCTCCCGCGAAGGCGATGCCCGTTAGCGTACATGCGAGGGCCGCGACGGCAAATAGCAATGTCTTCATGCCTGCCACAATAGCGCGAGTAACGGCGTTGTGACATCAAAATTCTTTGCCGCATTCCTCAAAAATTCAGATCGCTGCGAAAAGGTCACATCGTTTGCAATAGCCGGCGCGCCTCTCGTGCATGCGCGCGCGAGCCCGTAATGTGCGCGCTCGCACTGTAGGCAAGCGACAGTTGGCGCGCGTTTCCCCGGCCGCGTAACTGATCGATGGCGTCGCGAATCAACGCGTTCGCTTCTGGTTTCCGCCCGAGCCCGTCGTACGCTTTAGCAAGTACTCGCATCGACGCGCCGACATACCGCGGGCTCGCCAGGCGGCGGAAGGCATCGAGCGCCAGCGACACCGGCTCGAGAACACCCGTATAGTTTCCAAGGCAAAGCTGCGCCATTGACTGCATCAGCATCGAATTTGCCCAATTTAGGCTTTCGGGTTCCAAGCGGTCTTGCGCTCGACGGGCGAGTGCGATTGCCGCCGCGGGATCACCGCTCGGGCCGCACTCGATATCGGCGGCCGCGAGCAGGAGATCCGTGTAGGCTTGTGTCCCCACGAGTGCCTGCATAGCAAGACACCGTCGAAGGTAGCTACGAGCTTCATCAAGCCGCCCAACAAGCGAAAGGTGCGCCGCATAGATGGAACACACTCGCGACGCTTCGATCGGAAGGCCGTTCTGTTCGGCGATCTCCAGCGCTTGCGTGTACGTTTCTACGACATTTCGCGGGTCGGCGTTGCTCGTAACCAAATGATCGAGATGGCGGCGGAAATATTCCCCGATAACGTGCGCCTGAGGATACGGGGTCTCGGCCAGTGCTCCGCGCGCGTTCGCCAAATGTCGCGCCGCCGCTGCGGCGTCTCCCCTCATGTCGTTTTGCGGCACCAGGAGTAACTCAATACGTGCTAGCGCCATATGCGCAACCGGACCATCGACCAAGCTTTCGCGCGCGTGGTGCTCGGCAAGAATGCATAGTGAGTCGACGGCGGCGACATCTCCTTGCGCTTCCGCAAGCGCGGCGCGCGCGAGGTGAACGATCGCAAAGGCCGAGCGTCGACCATCGTGCGGAACGCAATTTTCTACCTCGTCGAGCGCGTTGCCGAGCAACGAACGCGCGCCGGCAAAATCTTGGAGGTCGGTCAGCAGGTCGGCTTTGGCGCACAGCGCGAGCGCCCGTTGCAATCCGTTCTCGGATGAATCGATGATACGCTCGATTTGTGCCGCAGCGCGATCGAACTGCGCTGCGTGGCGTAAGGCGATCGCGCGATTGAGTTCCAGCGCGAAGATATCGACTACGCGAGCGTTTCCGGCGACGCGTTGCGAATCGGGAAAATGCAAAAGCTCGGCATTATGAAAACGCTCGACGAGATATTCCGCCAAGAGTTCGCACGCGCGCGTTCGCTCGCGGTAGAACTGGCGGCGACCGATTCCAAGGGCCGAGGCGACTTCGGCGTGGGATTCCGCCCCAAGATCACACTTGAGCAGAATGTGATACTGCCGCTCTCGATGCACGAGTTCGGCGGGCTTACACGGAGCGGCCCGCAAACTCTGCAACGCTTCGCCGAGAACGCGTCGTGCAAGCGCCAACACGTCGCGAGCATCGAAACATTTTGCCGCGGTCTCACCGGAGGCGTACAAAAGGGGACGAAGCAAGGCGTTCTTACGCAACGCCGCCGCATCGTTGATGTGCCGCAACAAGTGGCGGCAGGCGAGTCGCTCGTTCACGTTTTCCGATGCTCTGGGAAACTTGTGAACGGTGCGATTCGCCATCCGCGCCGCGTTGCCCCTTATACGGAGGCGCGGCCCCCGCTACGACAAATCAGGACGGCTTGTAACGCACGATCGTCGATAAGTCGATTCCGCGAATGATTCCCGCGGAGTGATAAGTGAGCCCCCAAGAGTCAATCGACGAGAGATCCGGGAAAATGCACGCCTCTAGCGTGGGGTCGACGGACGGATTTTTGATCCAGCCGCCCCCGGCCGCGTTGATGCCGCCGAAGAGATCCGTTCCCCCAAGCAGCGAGCAATAACAGGATGCGGGATTCCCCTGGCAACTGCCGATCGGCACCTTAGCGAGGTAGGCCAAAACGGCCAGCGTGGGCTTTTTCGCGTACAGTGTTTGCGCCAAAATGTAGATGCGCGAGCCGTCGGCTTTTGAGGTGTATTGGCAAAAGCCCGCCGTGCGATCGAGAAGCAGCGGGTTGGGATTGTTGGTCCCGTAGGCCGCCCGGCGAACTTCGTACGATCCACCGGTTTGGTGGCAGTACGCGATTCGTTCGGGCACATTCTCCGGGGCCGCGACATCCTCGGACATCGTACCGGTCGCGGCTGCGGGAACAGCTTTGCCGTAGAGCGACTGCGCCGATTGCCGGATCGACGATTGTTGCGAGATGGAATTAGCAGGCGCTGACGGTGTCGGCGAGGCACCGCTGCAGGAAGCGAGGCCTGTGGCCAGGGTAGCCAGCATCCCCGCGCTCAAAAGCGCAGATGGAGTCTTCAAAACGTAACCCTCCGGGAAAACCAGTAGTCTTAGGCCGCTTTCTGCCGCTCATCCAGCCGCTACTACGTCCAAAGTGCCCATTTTTGTGCCACGGCATCAAAATCGGCGGTGAATGGTCCGCAACTGACACTTCGGGGAAGTGGGATTTGAACCAACGACCCGATGGTCATGGTGGGGTCACCGGCAGTCGGAATTCCTCGTAAACCGAGTGTTTCGGTCGCTTGACGGTCGCCATTGACGGCAACCGAATGGCAACCGCGTGAACATCATGGACATACGACATCGCTCCGCGTTCGTGGCGATACGTTCGTGCCATAGAAACCAGGCAACGTCCTTCGCTTCCGAATCGTTATGCTGCCGGTACCATTCATGCACTTATTCACAAAAGTCCCCGTAGCGCTCCTCACCACGGCAATCGCCGTGTCGGGCGTTGCCGCATTGACCGTTCCGGCCGCGGCTCAAAGCTACGGCTCAAACTACGGCTATAACTCCGGCAATCCCGGAGTTGCCGCCATTAGCGTCGCAAACGGGGGCGTCGTCATCCTCCGGCGACAGCGGACAGCAGGTCGCTGCCACCATCAACGCGCCGGTCGTTCCCGGCGACTACGTCGTTACGAGCCCCGGCGCGGACGCCGAAGTCCAATTCACGGCACGTCGACGCTGCGGCTTGCGGACACCACGGAAGTGCGCATGGTCAACCTAAGCCCCGGCTCGCGCGAAGTCCAGCTCGCGTCCTGTGATCCAAATAGATTGCCGGACGCTGCTTGACGGGCGTGTTGGTCTGACAAATTACGGGCGAGTATACGCTCTGCTGCGCGTTACGAACACAATTTAGGCGTTCCACACCTCGAATTGGGCGAATAGTCTTGCTTGGCCTCAATGCTTCATAGTCTCATAGTCGCCTGAACGCGGCGAATCGTCCGCAGAGACTCGATCCGCCCCTCATCGCCTGAGTTATCGCTTAGTCGATTTATCGAGCGGTGCGTCCGGCGGAGGAGGGGGGAGAGCTGGCCCCCTGGGAGCCATCGAGTCGCGATAGCATGGAGGCAGCCAATGGCCCCCAGCTGCGGGAACCGGGTACACCGCCGCCACATCGGTGTCACGACTAAAAACGACGCCGCAACCCTCGCCCACAACATAATAAGAATCCGCGCGCCCGGGCATGCTCGTCGTTCGTCCACCGTATTCAGCGTTCGGAGCAAAGAAAACGACAATTGGGCTTCGATAGCTCCGGGCGACGGAGAACCACAAATGATGGAGCCGGAGCTTCCAATACGGGTCGCTGGTCACATGCGCAAGCCAATCCTCTTGTGCTTTATTGAGCATAACCTTAGCAGAATCACGCTGCTCTAGCGGGAAAACAGGTCTTGCTCGGGCGTCTTCGCCATGCTTGTTGGTACTGGCGCAAGCGGGGAGACTGAACAACGTGAGCATTGCCAAGCACAGCGCCACGCAGCACATTCTACCCGCACGGTTAAGCACTGCCCGCTTCCCTCTCAACACCTTCGATTCATAGGAATGGACGGGATTTACGGCGGAGTGCACGGCAGCACCGGGTACGACGAGGGCATTAAGATGGTGTCTGTCTCAATCTCAGCGTTCGTGACACTTAAAGACATATACCCTCCGCAATTGGGATAGTTCGAATACCCAGGAAGGTCTCGGCCAAGGTCGCTTGCCGAACCTAGCTTCCACCCATTTGTCGATGGGTTTCCATCCGGCACGTCGTCATTAGGCGTAGCGCCGGGTGAGGGCGAGACCGACGGATCATAGTGTTCTGTGTCCGATTTATACCAGACGACTGGTCCAAACTGCCATGTTGCCGGAACCATTGGACCCGGATTTTGCACTTCCATCGCGTCGTTTCGTTGGGCGATTGTCGTCATGCGCCGAAAGAAACAGCACGAGGCGCTTGAAGCATCCATTCCGCTGTCGGCAATACGCACGACGTCTGTGAAAATTACGCCCGGTATGGGGTATGCAAAATATGTCCCGGCGCATCCCCCCGCGGCGGAACATGGTTCAGCCGTCTGTCCCGGCGCAGGCGAAGGATAGGTAATGACATCAGAGTTGTATTTATCAACCGCTCCCTCCCACAAATGAACCTCTTCGTCGGGCGGGATTGTGTACCCGGGAACAACGCCTTCTCTTCCACCCGGCGCCGCAGCATAAGGCGTATAAGTATTTGAACCCGCGTTGTACTGAAAGCCACCTTCTGCGTTCACAGCGCCGTTGGTTGGCCATGCTTCGATGTAAACGAATCCTTGACCAGCTGGAGGATTATTTGTTGGCATTGTGTTCTTGCTGTCGGGTAAACCAATCCAGGCTTCCGCTGCCGCCCTATGCGAAATTGAAAAGACTCCGCGGAATGGCCCTCCGGCACTTCCCTGATCGCAATTCGGGGGAGCGTCGCCATTCCACAATAAAGAGTATGGGCCTGACGGCGAACACGTAAATGGATTTCCGGAGGCGGGCAGCGCCGAACTCGCGCGCACGTCGCCAGCGCGCCAACTGTATGCAAGTTGCACGACCCTGTCACCCTTAAGTGCCGGATTGGTTGCGATAAGACGCTTCGCAAAGAGAAGCACATCGGGATCTACTTCAGACTTGAGCGCCAATCCCGAAAACGTTGAAAGGCTACCGCTTGCGCTAAGTCTCGTCGCAGCTTGCGAATTTATGGACTGCGAACCTGGCATCGGCGCCTGACCGCCCGAACATGCCGCCAAAAATGAGGCAACGAGCAAAAACGCCATTGCCGAACGCTTCGAAAATAACCACATGGAGCACCCGCCTCTCACGTCAAGTTATTGGGGGAGGGGACGTTCCCGGAAGTCTACGCCATTCCTTTGAGAAAAAGTGTCCTTAAGGTGCAGCATATTGCTAACAGCGAAGCGACCTTTGAGGCCAAGTCCAGACGCGTGTGTACTTTCGGCTTAAGCTAATACTTCAAGGATAGCAAAGCGCCACCGAGCCAACTTCATGTGAACTACTAAATCAACGTGAAGGAGACCCAGTGACGAATTCTACTCTACCAAAACTCGACCGGTCTGCGCTACTAGGCATCTTGGCCCAGCAGCCCGACGATGTGCTCCAGGACCTCATGCGCACGATCGCTCAGGCGGCGATCGACGCACAGTTCCACGAGTTCATCGGCGCCGAGCACTACGAGCGCAGCGATGAGCGTCAGGATCGCCGCAATGGCTCTCGCGAGCGCTCGGTCGATACGCGCATGGGCAGCATCGACCTGCGCATTCCGCGAGCGCGCGAAGGCAACTTCGTACCGCCGCTCGTCGAGTATCGCAAGCGCAGCGAACGCGCGCTGGTCGCGGCCGTCCAGGAGATGTTTATCTCCGGCGTAAGCACGCGGAAAATCGATTTGAACGCCGCGGTCGCGCAACCACTTGATTTCGCTACCGCGCATTGCAGCTAACTCTTGGCCGGAAGTGCGATGCCGTTCACGCCTGTTGATCCCATCGAAGAAGGAGCGCCATGGCTTCGATCTCGGTTAGTGCATCAAGCTGGTCCGCGCGGCCCTTCGTCGTTGCGCGGATAAGCTCAGCGAACTGACATAAACGCAGTCCGCGTCGTTCTGCGGCAGCTTGGAGCTCTCGGCTTTGATCTCCCGACAGCGGCTCCCCTATGGAAACCAATCGGTGGAGTACACGATCAAGGAGGTGCCTACGCAACGAGGCGATCTCGTCGCGGTACGCGCAGCAGTAGACGGAGCTTGAGGCCTCTAGCGTGTAGCATATCCGTCCGGCGCCGTGGCCCCATGGGCTGCGTACTGAATCGCCCACGGTTTCTCCAGAGTGTTCGTCGGGAAGTGCGAATACGGCGCACAGGAGGTACCGGCGCGCGTTAATTCGCCGGTACGTGTATGGCCGACCGCTCTCCGGATCGTCGGCATAGTTCCGCGTGTCCGAATCGTCGTCTGTAGGCGTTCCATCGAGATACGAGGACACGAGATCGTTCGGTAAGCGGTCGGGTAGTCGGGCGTTAGGTTTACCGTAGCGATCGTGCAATCGCGTTGCAATTTGTCCCAGGTCGTCGAGCCGCCGCGCATCCAATGCGATATTGCGTGCGTGCGCTGGAGGCCCGATTACAACGAAAGCGACGACGACACCCGCGAGTACGGCGACGCATACCCCTATCGCGAAGATGCGTTCGACATTCACTATTTTATTACGGGAGGGTCGATCGTGAGCAAATAGTAGGCGAACACGCCGCCACCCAGAACGAAGAGCACGAGCGAATCCAGAAGGAATCGCGCGCTCAACTCCCCGCGCAAGAAAGCCCCGACAAACCACACGGCGTCCGTCACCACGATAACTGCTGCAGCAACCAACGCGAGATAGGTTAACCATCGGCGAACGCCCGAGTCGTAAAGATCGGGACGCCGCTGCAACGAACGGCGGATCAGGCTATGCACGAAGAAGAAAATCGGGAAAGTGACGACGACCGTTGCCACCTGCCACGATATCTCATCGCGCAAGGGAAGTGCGTTTGAGGTATACTGCGATGCGTCCGGAAACCAGCGAGCGATGAGCAAGTACCAAATCTGCCCGAGCGCGACCGTCCAAAACCCGAGTGTGAGGAAGTTGAGCAAGTACAAGAACGCATCGCGCGCGTGTTCGGGGTGTTGCGCTCGTGTGGGCGGGGCGACGTCTAGTACGTCCGCATAGTATGCGGAGAATGCACCAAAAGCGCGCCGTTCCGACCATCCATTTTGCCGAAGCATCGCGACGATGAAATCGTCCGCAACCCCGTGTTCCTTTGCCGACCGGATGAAACCTAAGACTTCGTCGTTCGCATTCGAAGACACATCATTACTCGCCACGAGCCGAACGTTCGCTCGCGCGCATTCACGCGCCTTGCGTTTCTTTAGGAGAGAGTGGGATTCGAACCCACGGACGGCTCATCACCGTCTGCAGTTTTCAAGACTGCTGCATTAAACCGCTCTGCCATCTCTCCGTGTTCGCGGATCGCCTTATTCTAAGCGCGTTTGCGCGCTTTTGCGGTTCACGCGTTCCGTTTTGGTTTCGGCCTGTGGTTGCAATTTGGTTGCACCCTGACACCGCGGGGCCTCGATTTAGGGCTATTGAGTCGCTGCTCCTTGCGGATCGAGAACCGTCTTTCCGCCTGCCTGAGGGCGCGAAGGGCCTCGGCAACACCCCGCACAGCGCGTTCTTTCGCGCCCGCAATAACGTGGCCGTAAAGGAACGACGCTATTAGTACGGGCTTTCCCCGTCTTTCCAAAACTGCGACCGTTCGTGTCAGCCGCAAGATAGTTAGCGCTCCATCCGACGCCAGCGTTTAGCTGTTTACTTTGACTTTTTCCGCAATTCAAGAAAGCTCGCACCCAGACCGTATGGTTTCGTCGTCTTCACATCTACGGTGGCATTCATGTTAGCCGATCTTGGCGTGACCAAGACGCATTAACGACCCCCGTTTTTAACGACAACCCGCACATCGAATCGCACTTCAAAACCTTGAAATACCAACCAGAGTTTCCCTCGACATTCGACAAGCTGATCTCGAAAGCGCAGCATAGCTTGGACAATCGAATCGTACGCAAATATAATCACTGCACCGCACACTAAATCACGCGCGACGCGTGGCTCTCATTAAGACTGAAAACTTCGCTGGCGGTCGGTCCTAGCGATCGTCATTTCGGGGCGAGTTCGGAGCCGCGGCGACCTTGCGCGAACTCCACCGAGTAGCCGTCAGGATCAAGCGCCGTCATGGAGCGCTCCCAAGGTTCGTCGTGCGGCGGCTCAACGAATTCAACGCCGTCTGCCAAGAGCGTCGCAAACAATCCGTCGAGATCTTCGGTACTAAATTCGATGTGGATGCCGCGCCGCTGCTCGGGCGTCGTCGGTTCGGCGCCAGCCTTGTGCGCCTCTTCGCGTGAGAGCAGCCCGATAGTGCCCGTGCCCGCCTTCAAAAGCGCGAAAGCCGGCAATGAGACGAAGGCCACATCGAGTTTCAGCTTGTCCCGATAGTAAGCCACGGATTCCTCGACGTTGTTGACGGTGAGGGTCAAGCCCTCGAATCGGAGCTCTTCACGCATGGGCTTTCCCTTCGCAGAGAGACGCGCGCCTCCTTACCGCTTTTCGGTCCACGAAATGGAGTTGAGGAGACTCGAACTCCTGACCAACAGAGAAAAAGGGATGGGCGCCCATTTGAGCGCGGACTCGAGGACCTCGCCCCGGTGCAAGTAGAAATGCGACAGGCTTCGACGTCATCGAACTTCCGCGATCTGAATGGATCGTGAGCGTTCGCGGATCGAGGCGTTCCTTGCAGATGGTTCCTCGAGAAGATGCCGCGCGAGTTCGGAGCTCTCGCGATCGGCGACCATCCACCCGACGACGCAACGGATGTAGATTTCGATGATGGCGCAAAGATAGAAGTACGTCCATTTGCGCGGCCCGTGCAATTTGGTGATATCCCAAGCGAACACTTGCCTAGGACCGGTTGCGCACAGCTCCGGTTTGGCGTGCGCCGGCCGCGTTGCCTGATCGCGCCGCTCGCCAACTTCTCCGACGCTACGAAGGATACGGTACATGGTCGACAGCGAGCACAAATACGAACCTTCGTCCAAAAGCGTCGAATAAATATAGGGAACGCTGCGATCGATGAAACGGAATTGATGAACCGCATCGAGGGCCGCCTGACGCTCGTCATTGAGCAGCGCCAGCGACGACGCGCGACGCGCTAGCTTCGCAATACCGCGCTCTTGGCCGCGTCGTACTTGACGCGACGGTTCGCCAGTGCGCTCTTTTCGATGTCGCGTTAGGCTCGCGCGCGAATAGCCGACGAGCTCGCATGCCGATCGATCTCCCAGAACGTCACTCATGTCTTCGACGGTCCGCTCCACGGAGGCAGATCCAATTGATCCGCACTCTCGCCTGCAACAGCGCGCAAGAGTGCGTAGACTTTTCCCTGGATGTCAATCACCTGTTCAGCTTTCGCAAGCTTCACGGCGAGGATCGCGTTCTGTTTACGCAGTTGAGTCGCCTCGACGGCATCAGGATCGGGTTTACGGCCGCGCTTGACCGCAAACGGTCTACCCGCGGTACGCTGTTTTCTCCAATTCGAGAGCAGAGCTGAATACACGCGTTCACGCCGGCAGATGGTGGCCTTCTCAATATCAACGCGGTTGGAGGGACTGGCGCCAATTACGACCCCGCTTTGCAATACCGTGGAGGCGTAGAGTCTGGAACGATCCGACGATCACCGAGGAAAGCCCGTAAACGACGGTCCGAAACCGAGTCGTTGCGCAGGCGCGGTTCTGAGTCGGCACTGACAACCAGGGCGTCAGCATTTACAGTTGCGCTCGTGGAGTACAGGTCGGGGCGCTGACCAATCTCCAGTCGTACGGGATCGACATTGCGTTAGATCATCCCCGGATGTACGACGCCCGAGGCTCGTACCGACCCACGTTTCGCCTGCCTTCCAGGCGAGCATAAGTCAAACAACCGAGAAGCCCTGCGTTCCTCGGCCAACAACCAAGCAACGTCCTTCGATTCCGAATCGTTCTTCTGCCGAGGTACCATTCATGCACTTATTCACAAAGGTCCCCGTAGCGCTCCTCACCACGGCAATCGCCGTGTCGGGCGTTGCCGCATTTACCGCTCCAGCCGCGGCTCAAAGCTACGGCTCAAACTACGGCTATAACTCCGGCAATCCCGGAGTTGCCGCCATTAGCGTCGCAAACGGCGGCGTCGTCATCCTCCGCGGCGACAGCGGACAGCAGGTCGCTGCCACCATAAACGCGCCGGTCGTTCCCGGCGACTACGTCGTTACGAGCCCCGGCGCGGACGCCGAAGTCCAATTCGACGGCACGTCGATGCTGCGGCTTGCGAACACCACGCAAGTGCGCATGGTCAACCTGAGCCCCGGCTCGCGCGAAGTCCAGCTCGCGTCGGGAACCGTCGATCTCGCACAATTGCAGGGAAGCTCGAACGCCACGCAAGTCGACACGCCTTCCGTAACGGTGCGTCCGAATCAAAACGGGGATACGCGCGTCAGCGTACTCGGGAACGGCGAAACGCTGGTCACCGTACGCAGCGGCTCCGCGACCGTTTCGGGCCCGAATGGCTCGCAAACGATTACACCCGGCAGCACGCTGGTCGCGTACGGCTCGACGATGAGCCAGCAAAATCCGGTCGGATTCGATTCGTTCGATCAGTTCAACATGTCGCGCGACCAATCAGTCGTCTCATCCTATAACGCAAATCCGTACATTTCGCCGCAACTATCGGGATACTCCAACTTCGCGAATTACGGACAGTGGCAGAACGTCCCCGGCTACGGTTACGCGTGGGCGCCGAACAACCAGAACCAAAACAACTTCGCGCCGTATCAAAACGGCCAATGGGTTTGGGAACCCGGTTACGGCTACACGTGGGTCGACAATTCACCGACGGGTTACGCGACCTCGCACTACGGTACGTGGTTCAACAACCAGAATTACGGCGGATGGCTCTGGCAGCCCCCGGGCAACCAGTACCAGAATTCGTCATCGAGTCTCGCTTCGGCGTGGCTCCCCGCGGTCGTATCGTTCTTTTTAACCGGCAATAACGGCGGCGGCCTCGGCAACCTCGCGGGCGGATTCTCGAATCTGCTCGGAAGCTCGAGCAATGCCAACATCGGCTGGATTCCGCTTGCTCCCGGCGAGCAGTATCAACCGTGGTACGGACAAAACTCCTCGTATCCGCAGACGAGCTACTCGCAAGTTCCCAACGGCGTTACCAACATCTACAACTACTACACGAACGCGCGCTACTATCGCGGCATCACGATGGTTCCCGTCAGCGCTTGGCGCGGCGGCAACTTTACCCGCGTTATCGCGGTTCGTCCGCAGCAGCTAAAAGAGATCGTCCTGATCCGCGGCGCAGTTCCTGTCGTTCCGACAACTGCAAACCTGCACTACACGACGGTGCGAACCGTACGAACACCGGTCGTCCTCTCGCGTACGTTCTCGGCTCCGCGATTCGTCGCTAGAGCCCCGGTGATGACGCACGTTTCGTTCCGAGAACAACAAGCGCAGATCCGCACGGTTGCGAGCCGCCCGCCTAAGGCTGTGCCGTTAACGCACCGTTCGGCGCCTGCCGCTCACCCGGTCTATCATCCGGCGTCGCACCAAGCCGTGCACTACGCACCGATCAAACCGGTCGCTCCCAACAAAGCCGTCACGCAAAAACCGACGAAGCACGCTGCCGCTCCAGCTGCAAAACCGATCCAGCATAATGCGCCGACGGCAAAACCGGCCGAAAAGCCCGCTACCAAACCGGCCGAAAAGTCGGCGCCGCACGCTGCCTCTCCCGTGGCGAAGCCAATCACGCACACTGCAGTGCCGGCTCCGAAGCCCGAAGTGAAACACACCGCCGTGCCGATCGAGAAGCCGGCCGTTCGTCCGGCGCCTCCGGTTGAAAAGCCGGTCGTGCATTCCGCTCCTCCGGTCGCAAAGCCGGTCGAACGGACGCCCGTGCCGGTTGAGCATCCCGTGACCCACGTCGCGCGGCCGGCGCAGCATGTTGCCCCGCATCCCGCGACGACCGTGCAAAAGCCGGCGGCAAAGGCGACGCAAAAGCCGGTGCCTGCTGAAAAGGCGTCAGCGGAGGCAACCAAACCCGAAGCGCATCCGACTGCAAAACCCTAGCGCGTTCGGCGCTCACAGTCGGTAAGAAAAAAAGGGCCGCGAATTTCGCGGCCCTTTTGATATCGTTGCCCCGTCTAGATGTCGCGATGCGCAAAGCTAGGAACCGCAAGCGCTGCGATCGCAACAAATTCCCCACTTGGGAAGTCTAGGTAGTTAGCGTCGTCGCTCTGCGCCCTCCCGCTTTTTTGGTGGTCTTAGGGCAGGACGCCGACGCGTCGTTTTTCCTTGAGCCGGTAGCTGTCGCCGGTGATTGAAATCGTCGTGGCATGGTGCAGTAAGCGATCGAGGATCGCCGCGGCAAGCGTTTCATCGCCGATTAATTCGCCCCATTCGGAAAACCGCTTGTTGGAAGTAAGAACAATCGATCCGCGTTCGTACCGTTCGCAAACCAAGCGAAAGAAATGCGTTGCCGCGAGGTGATCGAGCGGCTCGTATCCGATTTCGTCGATGATGAGAAGCTTGGCGCGAGTTGCGGCAAGTCCTTCGAATTGCGCATTGGCGCTCGTCGGGCTGCGCAACTTCGCAAAGAGTTCACGCGCTGTAGTGAAATGCACCATATCGCCGGCCGTAATAGCGGCATGTCCTAAGCTCGTGCTGAGATGCGTTTTTCCGCAGCCGGGCGGACCTAGAAAAATCACATTGTGGCCGTGCGCTAAAAACCGCAACGTATGCAAGTTACGGATCTTCGCCTCATCGAGTGACGGCTGAAAGGCAAAATCGAATTGTTCGAGCGTTTTTACGGCGGGAAGTCCGGCAAGCTTGAGTCGCATGGCAATGCTGCGCTCACGCCGCGCGGCAAGCTCGGTCGTCAGCAGTTGATCCAGGACCTCAACTGTACTAAGTTCACCGCTCGCAGCCCGGTCGAGCAAGATATCGATGCTTTCGAGTGCGCGATCTAAACGGAGTTGCTCGAGCGAATCGCGCATGCGTTCGTAAGCAAGATTACTCATCCGGCCACCTCGTCATATACTTCTAGCGGGCGGCGCTCAACAATAACTGGCGGCTGTCGTTTGAGCTCTACTACAGATACCTTCCTGCGCCGCGCTCGTTGGGACCGGCCAATGAGTAGCTCGTGTTCGCATACCAAGTGCCTCGAGTCGAAGACCCGTAGTCGCTTGTTATCGTCATGTACGGCCAAAACGCGACCCCTATAGCCGCGGTATTTCGTAGACGTTAGCGCCGTAGACGATGGCGCCTTCGGCGCCGACCGTTCGGGTTACAACTCGTTCGACGCAAGGCATTTGTTCTCGCAACGGAACAAGCAGGGGACGCTCATTGGTAAATCGCTCGTGGATAAAGTCACCGTGCGTTCCGTGCCGCCGCATGTTCATCTCGGCGAGCCGGGTTGCCAGTTGTGCGTTTGCATCCCGAAGATCGGTAGAGGAAGTCGTCCCCCGAGGCGATCTGTTTGCAACCCTTGCTGCTGGACGGACTGGGTACCAGCGGTTGCGATTTGCCCGAGAAGCGTCGGCGCCATCTGCGAACTGCCGCCGGAGCAACCGGCGAGCATTGTAAATGCAACGGATATTGTGAGCGCATAGCACAACGCAGTAGAACTACGCACGGCTGACCCTCCTTAAGCGACAACGGGTTTTTGGACGTGTCTCGCAGGCTGCCAGATCCTGCCGCCGTCCGACGGAGACCGCCCGTTCAAGTGTCTGCCTGCGCAAGCAGCAAGTCCATAGTCCAAAGTGCTCCATTCTCATTCTACGTTGTCGACTCTCAAGTAAGGTTGGAATTGATTGAGGGAAAAGGACGACCAAACGGCCGAAGCATCCTGATAACTTTGGATTATCAGAGCCTAGCATTACTGGCGAAGTTTCGAGGCGAAAGTTGCCAAAGGGAGCGCTTGCTTTTCCTTACTCCGAAGCGTTGCTGTCAGCTTCGTGCTCTGTAGAATGCACGCTCATACGCGCTGCGCATGTGCTCAAGAGATACGTTCGTATAAATCTGCGTCGTTGAAAGGCTCTCGTATCCCAATAACCCCTTTATAGTGATGATATCCGAAACGTTCTCGATCATGTGCGTCGCAAAGGAATGAGGCGTTGCTCCTGTCGTTATGCCGCTATTTTGCTTTTGTCCAACGAAGATTTCGTAAGCTTGGCAATCACTTATGAGGTGGGACTCGGCGCGCGCGCGCATCACGCTCTAGTTGAATGCGGTGCGGGCTAGGCTCGCGAGCGTACGTCCGCGCGACGGCGAGTATCGTAGTCATCGGCGATTTGTATGGGTCTTTTGGGTCATTTGTAGTAGTGTACCGAGGCACAAACAAGCGGAGCCCGGTTAGAATGAAGTTGATTACTTTGGACCTGGACTCATTGCCCGCGCAGGCGGACACTTGAACGGGCGGTCTCGGTCCTTATTTTCGCCGCACACGAGCGCCGGAAACAGTATCTAGCAGATCGCAAGGGGGTGGTATCGTGGACCTCGTTATGCGAAACACTACGGAAGGCGACCTCGACCAATGTTTGAGGTTAGCTCCAGATCGTTTCTTGTACGATTCCGACGGGCCCGCGCTAATGCGCCGCATGTGGTCGTACATCATCGACTCCGGAGCCGGAGAGGCAGGCGTCCTTGTTGATCCGCATCGACCCGACGAAGTGCTCTTTTCCGGCTTCTCGGTTTTTGTCAGTGACGAGCGCGCCCAGGGATATCATAGTCTTCTTCGACCACACATCGCGTACTCGATGGCGCTCGAACTGAGTTCGGGAGGTCACCCGTTTCTTACGCTTGACGAAATTGGCCGCGCCAACGCCGACACAGGCCTCAACTTAGTGATTACGCACTATGGATTTACTGCGGAAGCCGGCGATGACGGGCTAGGCGATAAGCTTCGCTATTCTACGTATGAATCGTTTCGAAAACATCACGAAGGCTTGAACTTTCGCAGCTTTACAAATGAAGTGTTTGATCCTTCGTCGCAGAAAATGGGAGTAGGTTGGGGCTTCCGCGTCGGCTGGTACGCCGACGATCAGTTAAGAGCAGCAGACATACCGCTCGACCGAGCGCCTTGCGTTTGGATGACGACACGGGACGACGCTCACGCGAACCCTGGGGCCGTCTTTCCTAGTCTGCTTTTCCGATCATTTGAGCAACCGCATTTTCGATTTAACCTTCAGGAACAGCGCCTACTAAAGCTAGCCCTGGACGGCTACACTGATGAAACGATTTCGAGTACGCTGGGCACTTCGGTCTCTACTACAAAAAAGAAATTCCGCTCGATTTATGAGAAGGTATCCGACTGCGAATTTAGCGCGGCTTCGGTCGAGTTAGCGCCGGCGCGAAGCGACGGCGCGCGCGGCGTGGAGGTGCGACGGCACCTGCTCAACTATCTACGATGTCACCCGCAAGAACTCCATCCCTACAACGCGATCCAAGGGGAACGGCTCAATAAGGTAAGCGTTTGTTGCAGAGCGTCTTGAGCCGAGGCCCGTTCTTCGCGATGATGTGGTCATCATTTATCGTGAGGTTTTCATGGCGATATCGAAATCCGAAAATCAGCGTGCTTCTCGTCGTAGTTGCTACCCTGGAATCTGCAAACGGCAGGCACGGGCGCCGCGCAACTCATCCAGAGCAACGCGACGCCCGAACTATCGGATTAGGAGATAATCGCCGCGCGGGCCCGACCGGCCACATTCCGTCAAGACCCAAAATCTCCCGAGGGATAGCAGTGTTCGCATAGCGGCGCATCGCTCACCGTATCGCGGTGAGCGCGCGCAGGGTGCGGGATGGGAGCGAATAGCGCATCCGCAATTCCTTCCCCCAGCCGCTCTACAGCGTTCCTTAGGCGCTTACTTAATAACGGCAACGCGCGTTTTTGAACAGCCGGCGCCGACTTGAAACTAGGCAAAGTCCGCGGACGAGTGTAAGGTGCCGAAGCCGGGAGTAGCTGAAAGCGAATACGCATGGTTTTACGGAAGGTGCGACGGCGTTATGGCGATGCCTTGGGGTGCTCCGCCGACGGAAAGGGTGTATATCGGCGCACCCCCGCCTGGGTATGCAAACTTGTGCATGATCCCTCCGCTCGGACTTTGTTCCGCTGTGTAGACGTCGCCGCTTGATTTAGAGAAAACGAAATTGACGGGGTTGCCGGGGCTCGGTATTAGAACGTTCGCAACCGGATTTCCCAAGGAGACACCCTTAGGCGGGTTATAGGCGAAAATAGTATTTTGATGCGGATCGTAAATGGCGATCCGATCCTTATTGTCAATTTGGATGCCTTCTCCGACTTGAATACCCTTCGACGTACCTGTTGCGCCGAGTAGCGTAACTGCCTTCGCGTTGCAGCCGCCATCGACTCTGGCAATCACGGCGTTGTCGGAATGCCCTATACCATCGATGT
>JBDTFK010000351.1:0-4574 GCA_039937995.1 Vulcanimicrobiaceae bacterium
TCGACCTGGTTTACGAACATCATATCGTCGTTCGCATCCGCGAAATAGCCGTCGAGCGATACCTGATTAAAAGCGGACAACTTTCTCATGTTTGTCCACGGTACTATGTTTAGTCCTAAAAAACAAGTAGTTAGAATGAATATAGGACTACATGTGGTACGCTAGTATCCGTGACCAATTTGCGAAGTTACGGCGACCCCTGCGGCCTTGCGCGAGCCCTCGACATCGTGGGTGAGCGTTGGTCGCTGCTAATCGTGCGCGAGCTACTCTTCGGACCGAAGCGCTTTACCGATCTGCGCGCGGGCATGCCGGACGCGAGCCCAAACGTGCTCGCCCAACGCCTGCGCGAACTTGAAGGAGGCGGTATCATCGCGCGCCGCAAGCTCCCGCCTCCGGCCGCTGCCGCGGTCTACGAACTGACGGAGCGTGGCCGGGATCTCGAGCCTGCCGTGATCGCGCTCGCGCGCTGGGGCAGCGCCACGCCGCCGTTGCGCGGCGTCGAACTCAGCATCGACTCGCTCATGCTGGCCTTGAAGACAACCTTCGATCCAGAACGCGCGCGAGGATTCCGCTCGCGCATCAACGTGCACTTCGGGAGCGATCGTTTTCGTGCAACGATCCGCAACGGCCGCATCGATATCGCACGCGGAGAGCACGACGATCCCGATGCGAGGATCGAAACCACCTGCTCCGCGTTACGCTCCGTCGTTTTCGCGGGTCGCAAACTCCCCGAGCTGCGGCCCGGCGCGATAAAAATTCAGGGCGACGAATCCGCTGTACGGCGCTTCGTCCAACTCTTTCCTTTACGGAATCTCCGCACGCAACACCACGCAGGATGATCGCCCGACGGAACGCGACGAGTACGCATGTGGGCCCCTCTATTGCGGAAATCATTGCTGCGTTTCACGGCCTTCGCAGACCCTAAGAGCATCTCGTCGGCGATGGGCCGTTCCGCGGAGTCCCTTAATCGCGAGAATGCCAGTCGCCTCGACAGTGTCATGGAGGTCCGCGATGGCTAGCGGTCCCCTAGAAAAGAAAAAAACGCCCCGCGTTTACGGGGCGTTGCACCTAGCGCCAGCGGGAATCGAACCCGCCTCTCCACCGTGAAAGGGTGATGTCCTAACCGATAGACGATGGCGCCACACGGACCGCCCTAATTCTTACCGTGAGCGGAGCGAACCTGTCAATGCATTTTGTGGGCCTGGTAGGATTCAGAATTTCCTAAGCCTGGTGGCGACTCATGCCGGGTCGCTCTTCTTGGCCGCGTTTCGTGCTTAGATGCCGGCGGCAAGGGCGTAAGTCGAGACGGTTCGTTTCATCTCGGGCTGTTCGATTAGTCCGAGTTTGTCCGAGTCGCCGATGCACAGCCGGTGTACGGAGTCTATCCCGCGCGGATGGAACGGCGGCGGCGCGCGGTACCCCGCGCCAAATTAATGGGGCGGTGCCTTCTGGGGCGTGTTCGCGATCGGCGCAACAACAGCTGCGTTATACGGATCGATCGTAACGGTCAACCAATGTCACGATTGCATCTTTTCAGGCTCAGCAGAACAGTCACGGCGCGCGCTCGCGTTAGTGGCTCGCGCGATCGCAGCCAAAACGTCGAGTCTTTCATGTGGAATCCTCGGGAACGGTGTACGTCTCGGCTCTTCGCATCGCCTACAAACCTGACGTGCCACCGGATATGGTGAACATCCCTCTTCGCGAAGTTGCATGTTACGACGTGCATTCCGACGGCTTAGCGCTCTTGGGTTTACTCATTGGACGGCCTTGCAGCGCGTACGAGGTGGCGACGTGTGCGGCGGCGTCACGAGCAACGCGCAATTCGTCGGAGAGGTATGATTTGTGATCGTTTTTCGCGCCGCACTCGATGAAGCCGACGATCTCGCATCCATGTAACAATGAAGCTGAGATGGACGACGCGATGACGGGTCACGAAAATCGGCCCAAGCAGGCTGGCGGTCAGTGTCGCGTACGCAGAGATGGCGTTTGAGTTCGGTTTCCCGCAATTACTATGGGCCGAAGTTCACATTGACTACCTTCATGCGTATGGATATAGTGAATCGTATCCTTTTATTGGAGCGGGAGGTCCTATGGGACAGCATGTTCGCGTTGCGGCGCTTTTGATTTGTGCCGGTCTCGTCGTAACTGGGTGTGGTAAACAAAGCGCGTCGTCGCCTTTGCCGGAAACGCTCGCTTCGTCGCGACTCAATGCGTCGCAAGCGGTACTTCCACCCTCGAACACGTGGAGCGTCATCGCATCCATGCAGAAACCTACGACCAGCATGGCAGCAACGAACACTTTGGGCCTCGTGTACTCGATCGGCGGGTATACAATTAAGGGAATCTCGAATGCTGTGACCGCGTATAACCCCTCAACCAACACGTGGCAGTACCGTGCCTCGATGCCCATTAAACGCTACGAGCTTGCGGCAACGACTACGAACAACATCATCTACGCCGTCGGCGGAACCGACAATACGGGTGGCACTGCAGTCGGCAATATGGAAGCGTACGACCCCAACACGAATTCATGGACGGAGAAAGCGGGAATGTTGACGCCGCGTTGGGCGCTCTCAGCCTCCTTTGCAAATGGCATGATCTTCGCGCTCGGCGGATCGGACAGCACCGCAGCGATTCGGAACCTCAACGAGGAGTACAATCCGTCAACAAACAGCTGGTCCACGAAAGCACCCATGCCGACCGCGCGTCGATTCTTCGCTGCCCGAACGATAAAACACATTATTTATGCCGTTGGCGGCATGACCGACGGTTTGGGTATCGTTGGGACGCTCGAAGCCTACAACCCTGCCACCGATACTTGGACGACCAAGACGCCGATGCCAACCCCTCGGTGGGACTTGGTCGCGGCCGTCGTCAACAATAAGCTCTACGCGATCGGTGGTCTCGACAGCAGTGACAAACTCCTTGCGAATGTTGAGGCGTACGATCCGTCGACCAACAGTTGGACCGTTGAAGCACCGCTACCGGGGGCACGATACGGCCACGGAGCGACGGCGGTGAATGGTCGGATCTTCTCCTTCGGCGGCGAATATAAGATTGCGCATTTGACGCCATCTGCATTTGCTTACACGCCGTAACCTCAACCGCTAAAACACACGAGCAATTAAAACGCCCGAGCCAAGAACTCGGGCAATGGCGTCGACTGCGGCGGTTTCAGCGAATTTACTGCGCAGTCCGGCAGCGGCGGGCCTCGTTTTGGGAGACTCTTAAGCGCACGCCTGAACAACGCGGGCGTCTCGCTGGCCTAGACCCTGCGCCATCTTGTCTCCAACACCGCAATGGTGAAGATGTACACTGCGACGATAACGATAGGCACAACTACGAAACGGTGGGTCGGAAATATATACCAAACGGCGACAACCAACACTGTCCGCCCCACGGCATGAACGAAACCAATCCAGTGCTCGATAATCCAGGATAGCGGAGCCCACATAAGGCCCGAGAGAATCCCGACGCTGAGTGGAAGCGAGGTATAGTCCCGTAAAAAGAACGGGATGGCGATCGCGTAGACCAAGACCGCCTCCAATATGGCCGAGAAGAACAGGGAATCGAAAACGTTCTTGGGTTTTGAACGGTCGAGGAAGTCCTCGCCCGTGAACCGTGAAACGAATATACCCAGATATACGATCGAGCCGGTTGCGAAAAATAATCCCCAGACCGCGCCCGTCGGCGTCATTAACGCGCCGCACACGCCGGCAACGCACCAGGCAATTGTGCCCGCTATCGGCATCGCCGTTAAGCGGCGGCTCGCAAACGCACTTCGTTGTTCTTCGAGGGTAAGAGCCATGGAGTCAATCCTCCAAACCGAGGGTCGGTATGATCTAGCCCCGCTTGTCCGAGTTGGTTCCGAGTCAAAGGGCGATTGTGGTGGGCCTGGTAGGATTCGAACCTACGCGCAACCAGTTATGAGCCGGGCGCTCTACCGCTGAGCTACAGGCCCCCAAAGACGCCTCTGCCTTCGACTGACCCTAGCGGAATGCCCGTAGCGCGGATTTTCCAGGATAGCGGGCGGCCGCGCCGAGTTCGTCTTCGATCGCCATTAAGCGATTGTATTTCGCAACCCGGTCGCTTCGCGAAAGCGAACCGGTCTTTATTTGGCCTGCCCCGGTCGCCACGGAAATATCGGCGATGGTCGTGTCCTCGGTCTCGCCGGAGCGATGCGAAATGACGCTCGTGTAGCCCGCCTTATGGGCCATTTCGACCGCATCGAGCGTTTCGGTCAGCGTTCCGATCTGATTTACCTTGATCAGAATCGAATTGGCGATGCCGTCTCGTATGCCGCGCGACAAACGCTCCGTGTTGGTTACAAAAAGATCGTCGCCCACGAGTTGCACGCGATTTCCGATAGCTTCCGTGAGTTTGCGCCAACCTTCCCAGTCGTCTTCTGCGAGCCCGTCTTCGATGGAGAGTATGGGATAGCGGTCGCAAAGATCGCGATAGAGCGCTACCATCTCCTCCGATGAGAGTCCGTGGTGCTTGTCGTGCGCGTAGTATTTGCCGTCTTGATAAAATTCGGTGGATGCCGGGTCGAGCGCGATCGCTACGTCCTCGCC
>JBDTFK010000352.1:0-3816 GCA_039937995.1 Vulcanimicrobiaceae bacterium
ACGGGATGCGTTTTGCGGATCGATCCAGATCTGGTGATAGTCGCCTCCGAGCGTGTTCTTCAGCTTGCTCGCGGTTGCGCCCCCGTCGGCGCTTTGCCACATTTGGACGGACATGAAATATACGTGGTTGTCGTCTTTGGGATCGACGGCGAGCGAGGTGAAGTAGAACGGACGCTGGTCGATCCCGTGCGAGGCGTTGACCATCTTCCACGTTGCGCCGGAATCGTCGCTGCGCCAGAGGGTACCTTGCGTGGATTCGATTAGCGCGTAGATGCGTTTGGGATTGCTCGGTGCGAAAGCGATCGCGATGCGTCCCGTGACGCCCGTCGGCAAGCCGTTGCCTTCCAGGCGCGTCCAATGGTCGCCGCCGTCGATGGATTTGTAAACGCCGTCGTTTGGTCCGCCGCTCGTGAGATGGAACGGCGTACGCCGGCCTTCCCACATGCCGGCGTAGATGATGTCGGGGTTCGACGGATCGACGGCGACGCTGTTCGCGCCGGTGCGGTCGTCGGTGTAGAGCACCTTCGTCCACGTTTTGCCGCCGTCAAGCGTGCGGAAGACGCCGCGCTCGGGGCCGGCTTTGTATACGTCACCGACGGCGGCGACAAATGCGCGTTCGGGATTTTTTGCGTCGACGACGATAGCGCCGATTGCGCCGCTCGCATCGAGGCCGGTATTCCTCCAGGTTTCGCCCGCGTCGTCGGAACGCCAGATGCCGTCGCCGAAGTCGACATCGTTGCGCAGATTCGGTTCGCCGGTACCGACGTATACCGTTTTCGGCTGCGACGGTGCGACCGCTACGGCGCCGATCGAGCTGACCGGCTCGTTGTTGAAAACCGACTTCCACGTGATGCCGCCATCGCCGGATTTGAACAAGCCGCCGAGGCCGCCCGCGTAATAGGTGAACGGATCACCCGCAACGCCGGAAACCGTATCGATGCGGCCCGGCAGTGGACCGATGTTGCGAAACTTCAGCGCGGCAAATGAATCGCCCGCGGCCGGCGCAGTGTCGGCACGAGCTATTGCAACCGTCCCGAGAATGACGGCAAGAAACAGGATCGCTATCGAACGCAACGCGCTACTCCTTCGCGAGAATTGGCCGCTGTACGAGTTAAGGCGCACGCTCGGGATTCCCTACGTTCGCACAACGACGCCGCGGAATCCGGAGGCGCCTTGGAGCGCGGGGCTTCCAGGGGCTCCGCGGTTGGTTCTTCTACTTCAGCAGTTTCACTCGATAGGCATTGAATTGGCGATCTAGTGTAACGATCGTTACATCCTCAACGAGTGCTTGCGCGATGATGTTACGGATATACCTATCATTTGCAAGACCTCGCCTTGCTACCGTATTTCGGTTTTTCGCCGTTTATTTCGGTCAACAATTGGTCGACGTTCCAAGGCACACCGTTGACCGTCTGTCAAAACGGGGCGTGACGGACCAGTTCCAATAGTACCCCACGCCACACGTCCGGCACTCGCGTGGCGCAGAATTGGGGAATGGATGGGCGGTACGCGGTTATCGATGTCGAGACGACGGGGTTTAGCGCCGCCGCCGATCGCGTCGTTGAAATGGCGTGCGTCGTCGTGCGCGCGGGGCAGGTCGTCGAAACGTGGAGTTCACTTGTGAATCCGGGGCGCGCGATTCCGGCGCGTGCTACGGCGGTGCATGGCATTACCGATGGCGATGTGTGGTGGGCGCCGATGTTCGACGTCGCGCAGGCGCGCCTGTATTCGCTCTGTTCCGGCGCGACGGTTGTGGCGCACAATGCGCGATTCGATTTGGGCTTCTTGCCGCGTATCGCGCCGCTCCCATCGCTATGCACGGTCGAGCTTGCGCGACGCGCGTTTCCGAACGCGCCGAATCATAAGAACCAGACATTGCGGGCATATCTTGGGATCGACCGCGATCCCGCCGTGGCGGGGGTTGCGGCGCACCGAGCGCTTGGAGATGCGCTGATTACGGCCGCAATTCTCGTGCGCTGCATGAGCGAGTTCCGCCGGCTAGGTACGCTTCGAGCATGGCTCAGAGATCGAGAATTGCACGAAGGCCGCGATCGATCTCGTCCATTTCTTTCGCCTTGAGCACGCCCTGTAACGACCGCATACGAAGCTTGGAGACGGTTCGAATCTGATTGCAAAGCGCCAGGCTATCTTTGCGCAAACCGCCGTCACCCTTCTTGATCCTCACCGCAATGAGCGACCCCGGTGAACCGTTGGCATCGGTTATCGGACAGACGATGGTAATTGGCGACGGTCGATTTGCAGCATTCCTCTGGACGACGACGCACGGACGCGTTTTTGCTTGTTCGCTGCCGACGGCGGGGTCGAGGGCATCACGCCACACTTGTCCTCGTTGAATATCCTGATCCAAACCTATTGCAGCCCGTCGGCGAGCGCGTGCGCGAACTCGGAATCAATCGATGAATCGACATTTACAGAGCGCGCGCACCAAGACGCGATTTCGTCATCTTCTCGCGCCCGAAGTTCCGTTTCCGCTGCCCTAACTGCCGCCGCCACCATGAAAGCCGTGCGATTCGCGGCCACGGAATCGATAAGCGCAAGAGCCTCGTCGGAGATCAACATGGATACCTTAGGCATATGGTTAGTATATATAATTTATCCATACCGAACAAGCTCCCCCTGAGAGCCGGTTGGTCAAAGCCCGCCGGACCAGCCACGCGCCTAACGCTCGCGTTGCGCCGCCCAGTTGAGCCGTGCCGTTGCCGGATCGACGACGGTGGGTTCAACAACCGAAACCGTGGGGAGGCCGCCGATCACAAGATTACATCCAACCCAACCGGCCCGCTTCGCGTGTTGTTTGAGCGGTGCCCGCGCTATTATTCGGTCGACCGTAATCGACGTACCTAAAACGGCTTTACCGAAAACCACGGTACGGAATCGACGATCGTATTCGAGCAAAACGTAGTGCGGACAACGTCCGGCTCGAATCGCGTCGATGGTCGGCTTGTACGCGGCACCTGGAATGACCGGACCAAAGCGTCCGTCCTTTCCTTTAATCTGGTACGCTGACTCGCACGCAGGGCATTCAAAGTCCGCTACGGGTGTGTTCGCCGAGAGTCGCTTCAGGGTGTCAGATTCACAGTTTAGGCAGTACAGATTGAACTCGGCCCAAGTTTCGAGAACGAGTCGCGCAATTTGCGCGGCACTTGAAAAATCGGCTCCAACACTGAAATCGATTAACGGAGAGAACCTCGGCGCGACGTTGCATTTCGAATATCTACCGCCGCCCTCAAACGAAATAACGCCTCGGTCACGAAGTATTTGCAGCGTTTGCCGAATTTTCGCGTCAATATTTCTATTGAGCGGATAGAGCTGCTCCAGTTGCGGCTTGTGCTTGAGCACGTCGCGCAGTTCAAATTGCGGGGCCAGTTGGTCCACGATTTCGGCGATCAGATTCTTCCACGAACGCTGAATGACAATTCTCCCGTGCAGGCGCTGGATGAACTACCGCCTATTCGCGCGCAGTCTGAAGCGCGCGCCGGCGGCCTGCGAAGTAGATGGCAATGCCGGGGCCGATAACGAGAACGGTGAGGACGAGCAATTTGATGACGGCTAACGGTTTGTTCGGATCGTCGTCGGCGGGAAAGACGGCAAGGACCGCGGCGATCAGCGTCGTCGCGAGTCCGATAACGGCGGCGGTTACCACGGTCACCCGCCCTCCCGGAATGCGAACCATCTCGAGATTCGACGGCTCGGCGTAGAGTTTGATGGCCGACGCGAAGAGGAAGAAAAAAGGGATCATCGTCGTGAGGACGGTTCCGCTCACGAGGAGGTTGTAAGCGCTTTTTACGCTGCTTC
>JBDTFK010000353.1:0-5214 GCA_039937995.1 Vulcanimicrobiaceae bacterium
GCATCAAGATTTGCGAGCAGCGTGGCCAAGACGGTTCCCTTCGAAACCTTGTCACCGGCCTTGATCAAGACGTCTTTAATAGTGCCCGCGGCGCTTGCCGGAACGTCCATAGCGGCTTTTTCGCTCTCGAGCGTGGCGAGCGGAGATTCTTTTTCAATCGTGTCACCGGGTTTGATCATCACTTCGATCACCGGGATGTCGTGGAAGTCGCCGATATCGGGAACGCGCAGCTCCACGAGGTTCGTTTGCGCCGGGCTCGCCGGGGACGGTGCTGCGGGTGCCTGTGCCGGGGAGTCGCTGCCGGCGACCGTTACGATCACCATTCCCTTCGAAACTCGGTCTCCGACTTTGACGTTGACGCTTTCAACGATGCCGTCGGCGCTCGAGGGCACTTCCATTGCGGCTTTTTCGCTTTCAAGTGTGACGAGCGAGTCATTTTTCTTGATGCGGTCGCCCGGTTTTACCAGCACTTCGATCACCGGAACGTCGGTGAAGTCGCCGATATCGGGGATGGAGACCTCGATCGTGTTGCTCACGCGTACTTCCTTCTATATCGAGATCGGGTTGGTTTTGTTGGGGTCGATCCGGTATTTTTTCATCGCTTCCGCTACCGTCTTGGACGCAATGGTTCCGTCGTCGGCAAGCGCTTTGAGCGCTGCGAGCGTTACGAAGTAGCGGTTCACCTCAAAAAACTCGCGCAGTTTTCGCCGAAAATCGCTGCGTCCAAAACCATCGGTCCCGAGCGTCACGTAGCGCCGCTCGCCGACGTACGGACGAATCGTTTCGGCGAAAAGACGAACGTAATCCGTGGCGGCAACGCCCGGGCCTTGCCGTCCCGACAAGCAGCGCTCGACGTGCGAGAGCGCGCGCTCGTTCTCCGGATGAAGCATATTGTCGCGGTGCGTCGCAACGCCGTCCCGCCCGAGCTCGTTAAAGCTCGTCACGCTCCAGATGTCGCTTTTCACGTTCCAATCGGCGGCAAGCAAATCGCTCGCTGCGATCACTTCGCGCAGGATTGCGCCGCTACCGAAGAGCTGAACGCGCGGCGATTTCTTGTCGGCCGCTCCTTCGCGTAAGAGATACATGCCTTTGAGAATATCGGCTTGCGCCCCGGCGGGCATTTCGGGATGCGCGTAATTTTCGTTGAGCAGGGTGATGTAGTAGTAGATGTCTTCTTGCTCGCTTAGCATGCGGCGCAACCCGTCTTGCACGATGACCGCGACTTCGTAGCCAAACGTCGGGTCGTAGCTGCGGCAGTTTGGAATAAACGATGCGAAAACTTGGCTGTGCCCGTCTTCGTGCTGGAGCCCTTCGCCGTTAAGCGTCGTGCGGCCCGACGTCCCGCCGAGTAAGAATCCGCGCGTGCGGGAGTCGCCCGCCGCCCAAGCGAGGTCGCCGACGCGTTGGAAACCGAACATTGAGTAGAAAATGTAAAACGGAATCATCGGAAGGTCATGATTCGAATACGACGTCCCGGCGGAAATCCACGACGAAATCGCTCCGGCCTCGTTAATGCCTTCTTGGAGTATCTGACCGTGCTTATCTTCCCGGTACCACATCAGTTGTTCGGCATCTTGCGGATGATAGAGCTGCCCGACCGATGAGTAGATCCCGAGTTGACGGAACATCCCTTCCATCCCGAACGTGCGTGATTCGTCGGCAACGATCGGAACGATGCGCGGGCCGAGCGTCGCGTCGCGCGCAATCGTATTGAGTATGCGAACGAACGCCATGGTCGTCGAAATTTCGCGCTCGCCGCTTCCTTTAAGGTGCCCGTCGAAGGCGGAGAGTTCCGGCACTGCGAGCCTCTCGGATTTTTGGCGGCGTTGAGGAAGGCTGCCGTGCTCGCGCATGCGCTCGCGCAGGTACTGCATTTCCTCGCTGTCCTCGGCCGGCCGATAGAACGGAATCTTGTCGATCTCGGCATCGCTGACCGGGATGTGGAAACGGTCGCGAAAGACGCGCATGTCCTCGACCGCCATTTTCTTTGCTTGATGCGCGATGTTGCGCGCTTCGCCGGCTTCGCCCATTCCGTAGCCCTTGATCGTTTTTGCCAGAATAACGGTCGGCATGCCGGTCGTTTCGACTGCGGATTTATAGGCGGCGTACACCTTGCGCGGATCGTGACCACCGCGTTGCAAATCCCACACTTGATCGTCCGTAAGGTCGGCAACGAGCGCCGACGTTTCCGGATACCGCCCGAAAAATTCGTCGCGAACGTATTTTCCGTTGCGCGATTTATACGTTTGATAGTCGCCGTCCACGGTTTCGTTCATTAACGCAACGAGTTTTCCCGACGTATCCTTTTGCAGTAGCGCGTCCCAGCCGCTGCCCCAAATCACCTTGATGACGTTCCAGCCGGCGCCTTTGAAAACGCGCTCGAGTTCCTGAATAATCTTGCCGTTGCCGCGTACCGGACCGTCCAGGCGTTGAAGGTTACAATTGATCACCCAGATGAGATTGTCGAGTTTTTCGCGGCCTGCGAGCGAAATCGCGCCGAGCGTTTCGGGTTCGTCCGTTTCGCCGTCGCCGACGAACGCCCAAACTTTTCGACCCGTCGTATCCCGCAAGCCTCGGTCGTGGATGTAGCGCATGAAACGTGCTTGGTAAATCGACATGATCGGTCCGAGGCCCATCGACACCGTCGGGAACTGCCAAAAATCGGGCATCAACCACGGGTGCGGATACGACGGTAGTCCGCCGCCGTCAACTTCTTGACGAAACTTTTCGAGCTGCGCTTCGGTGATGCGCCCTTCCAAAAATGCGCGCGCGTAAATACCTGGGGAACTGTGCCCCTGCATGAAAATCATATCGCCGCCGAAATCGTCCGACGGCGCGCGCCAGAAATGATTGAAGCCGACGTCGTACAACGTCGCGCCCGACGCATAGCTTGCGACGTGGCCGCCGAGTTCGGAACTTACTTTGTTGGCCCGCACGACCATCGCCATCGCGTTCCATCGTGCGTAGTGGCGCAGGCGCGTTTCGAGTCGGTCGTCGCCCGGCATCGGTGCTTGTTTCTCAAGCGGAATCGTGTTGACGTAGGGAGTTTCCAGGCCGAGGGACACGTGCGCGCCGCCGCGTCGCGCTTCATCGACAAGCGCTTCGAGTAACCGGCGCGCGCGATCCGGACCCTCGATCGAAACGAGTGCACGCATGGCGTCGAGCCACTCTTGGGTTTCTTGCGGGTCGGGATCGTGCAAAAAGCTCGTCATGTGAGGAACCATTGGCGGCCGGGCGCGATTCCCTTGCTACTGGACTGGTCCAATATACAGTCCGGAGCCATCCAAGGCTTTGTGCTCTTCGCGAAGCACGACGGCGATTGATCCCAGCAGAAGAACGGCGCCGGCCAGCGCCGGTGCCGCGACGGACTCGTGAAAGAGCGCGAGCGCGAGCATGGCTGCGAAAACGGGTTCGAGCAGCGATGCGAACGAGACGGCGCTCGGAGAAAACCATCGCAGCGAGGCGTTGATCGCCGTGTGGCCGAGCAGTTGCGAAATCAGCGCCATCGCGATAATGCCGCCCCAGGCGGCCGTATCGGAAACGGGCGGAGGCGGCTGATGCGCCAACGCCGCCGATGCCACGAGGACGAGCGCCGCCCAACCGTACGTGCGCGTAACGATCGCACGCGTGTTCGTGCGCGCGCGCACCTCGCGAACGAGCAGCAGGTACGCGGCGATCGCAACGCTTCCACCGAGTGCGAGCAACGCGCCGAGCAACTCGTGCCCGGGAAACGGTGGCCGAGCGTGGTTGAATCCAACGACCATCACGAGCCCGGCGGCGCCGGTCGCGAACGCCGCCATTGCCGCACGCGAAAGCCGGTTTTTCCCGAATGCCGCGTCGTACAGGGCGGTCCAGACCGGCGTCGAGGCGACCAAGAGCGTCGATGTTGCGACGGTCGTATACTCAAGCGACCAAATCCATCCGGCGAAATGCGCTGCCAGCGCAACTCCGGCCAAGGCGAGAATGAAATTTTGTCGCCGGGTGACCGGGCCTGCGTTTGCGGCGCGCAGCCGGAATGCGGCGATTGCGAAAAGCACTAGCGCCGCAATTGCCAAACGTGCAGCAGATACAGCGATCGGCTGCGCGCCGCCGAGCGCGTAGCGGGCAAAAATCGCGGCGGCACCAACGGCAAGTTGAGCGCCGCCGAGAAGTGCGTAGGGCACCTCTCACGAGTACCTACTCGCTCGGGTGAGCTCCTCCGAAAGATTCTCTTCGCTCCAACGGATTTCGCGGGTGATTCGCGTAAGAAAGCCCCACGGGAGCTCGCGCAGCAGCGGGCTGAGAGGGTGCGGTTCTGCATCGACCGTTACACCTGAACCGGGTAATGCCGGCGTAGGAAAGGATCTGCCATGAAGGTTTATCTCGAGGGCAGCGACCCATCGGTTCGCGTCCCCGTGCGCGAGATCGCGCTAACGGATGGAACGTCGCACGTCGTTTACGATACGAGCGGCCCGTACACCGACGCGAACGTAGCGGTCGATGTGCGCGTGGGTTTGGCGCCGATGCGCGAATCGTGGGTTGTCGCGCGCAACGATACCGAGACGCTCCAACACCCGACATCGCTCTACCGCCGGGGGCGTGAGGCAATGCCCGAACTCGAGTCGATTCGCTTTTCCGGCGCGCGCACCGTGCGGCGGGCGAAGCCCGGCGCGAACGTGTCGCAAATGCACTACGCGCGCAAAGGCACGATCACCCCGGAAATGGAGTTCGTCGCAATTCGCGAGGGGGTCGAACCGGCATTCGTACGCGACGAGGTTGCGCGCGGCCGGGCCATCATTCCATCGAACATCAACCACCCCGAAAGCGAACCGATGATTATCGGACGCGGCTTCCACGTAAAAATCAATGCGAATATCGGAAATTCGGCCGTCGCATCGACCATCGAAGAAGAGGTCGACAAGATGACGTGGGCTACGCGCTGGGGAGCCGACACCGTGATGGACCTCTCAACGGGAAAGAACATTCACGAAACGCGCGAGTGGATTTTGCGCAATTCACCGGTTCCGATCGGAACCGTTCCGATCTATCAGGCGCTTGAGAAAGTAAACGGCAAGGCCGAGGACCTAAACTGGGAGCTTTTCCGCGACACCTTGATCGAGCAAGCCGAACAAGGCGTCGATTATTTTACGATACACGCCGGCGTTCTCTTGCGGTACGTCCCGCTGACTGCGGCGCGCGTAACCGGCATCGTCTCGCGGGGCGGTTCGATCCTGG
>JBDTFK010000354.1:0-3778 GCA_039937995.1 Vulcanimicrobiaceae bacterium
CGATGAATATTGGAATCAGCGGATACAACGCGTTTACGCAAGCTTGCGCGCCGGGCGGTGCGCTCGTGGGCGTGAAGCAGCATGGACAGTATGCTTGCGGCAGTTCCAACCCAAGTGCAAACGCGGCTCCGTGCTTCACGACCGCCGGTGCGCCGGTCGCCGGCGCGGCTGCCTGTACCGCTGCTTCGGGAAACATTGCGAATCCGTACTACCTTGCGCAACCGCAAGGTTTGATGGACCCCGGTGCGTCGTATGCTCCGTACGCGACGTTCCCGGGAAACATCGGCGTGGGTAACTACGGATCGTTTGTTTCGCCGAACGTCGCGACGCTCATACTGAACTACAAACACGACCGCTGGGCGGTTACACCCGCAATTCAGTACGCTGCGGGCTCCCGCTACGGTTACCCGCTCGCAACGCTCGGAATCGATCCGTCATCCTGCGCCGGCGCGCTTGCGGGCGGCCCGGACGCGGCGCGGTATCCCTACGGGGTCGCGGGTTCGGCTCTCGGGTACGACGCAACGACCTGCGGGAATACGATTGATATTCCCAATCCCGATACCGGTAAGTTCGACAACATCGGCGCCTTCACGGGGCCGTCGCGTTTCACCGGAAACCTGCAACTCAGCTACGACATGAGCTCGCGAATAACGGCTGTTGCAACCCTGACCAACATCTTCGATGTATGTCGCGGCGGCACGACCGGCGCCTGGACGAACGTCACCGGCGTGGCGAGCAACAAGGTCTGCGGTTACGGTGCAGGCGGCGTTGGGACGATAATCAACCCCGTCGGCAACGTGTACAATCCGGGTGCGACAATCCAACCCTTCGTCGCACATTCGTACTCGCCGCTATTCGGATCGTTGCCCTTCAACGCGTACGTCGATTTCAAGATCAAGCTCTAGCGAAATCGATCCCGCTTAGCAAAAATCGGGCCTCCGCTCTCGGGCGGGGGCTCGCTTTTATGAAAAAAACGCGCGCAGCCTTTCAGAATATGTACGGCTGGATTGAATCTTCGTGCCGTCGCGTAAGACGATCACGTATTCGCCGCTACCCCAAGGTTCGATACGGAATATGCGGCTGCCGTTGACGATGATCGAGCGATGTACCCGCACGAACCCGTGCGCGGCTAAACGCTCCTCTAGACTCGAAACGGTTTCTCGAATGCGTAGCGAGTTGCGCCCGAGATGCAGCAACGTGTAGTTTCCGTCGCCCTGTAGCCAGTCGATCTCGTCGACGTCGACCATTTGCACGCCTTCGTGCGAGCGCAGCGCCAAACGCGCTTTCGCGGGCACGCGGTCTTGCAGCGCCTGAAGCAACCGGTCGATGCGCGGATCGCCCGCGCGCGTAGAATCGAGCCGGTCGCGAACGCGCTGGAGCGCCGCGTGAAAACGTTGCGCGGAATACGGCTTGAGCAGATAGTCGACCGCGCTTACGTCAAACGCGCGTACCGCATAGGTGTCGTGCGCGGTAACGAAGATCGTCCCGGCCGGCCGGTCTTCCGGGGCAAGCGCCTGCAACACGCCGAAACCGTCCATTTCCGGCATTTGGACGTCCAGAAATAGCAACGCCGGTTTCAACTCGCGAATCTGTGAGACGGCTTCCGTGCCGCTTTCACACTCCGCGACAATAGCAATATCGAGCGCCTCGCGAGCGAGCGAGCGTATGCGCTGTCGCGCGGGGGCCTCGTCGTCAACGATGATGGTGCGAATCGGGCTGCCCACGACTAGCGTACTTTCTCGATCGGTGCAAAGAGCGGAGGCTCGCGCCGCGGGATGCAGATCGCAATCGAAGTTCCCACGCCGTTGCGGCTTTCGATGCGCAGCACGGCAGAGTCGCCGTACATGCGATTCAATCGGCGGCGCGTATTGCCCAGACCAATGCCTTCGTGTATTGCCACGCCTTCGGGTAGCCCGAGCCCGTCGTCGGCGACCGTTAGTGAGAGCATCCCGTCCTCGACGCGCGCGGAAATATCGATCGTCAGCGGTTTTGCCGAGGCGGCCATTCCGTGGCGCACGCTGTTTTCTACCAATGGTTGAAGGATGAAACCGGGCACGCGCTCGGCGAGCAAAGTTGCGGGAACGTGAAGCCGCGCAACCAGGCGTTGCCCAAAACGGACGCCCATGATTTCAAAATACCGCTTCAAAAAATCCAGCTCGCTCTCCAGTGAGACTTCTTGTGTCGATCCCGAATCGAGCGAAAGGCGGAGCATCGCGCTCAAACGGCAGAGCATTTCATCGGCGCCGCGCGGATCGTCTTTGATGAGAGCGGAAATGCTGTTGAGCGTGTTAAACAAAAAATGCGGGTCGAGTTGGAATCGTAGCGCTTGCAATCGCGTTTCGGCCAGCTCCGCCTCGAGTTCGGCCGCGCGAAGTTCGTTGCGTTGCGAGTTGCGTGAATGCTCGATTGCGATGATGGCTGCAAATATCGCGGCGTTTCCGAATGCCTCGGAGAACAGGTCGTAGGCAACTCCGTTCATAAACGAGGCGCCCCCGTGAAAGATTGCGTTCTCCAGGGGAACGTAAAGCAGACTCTTGAGCAGGAAACCGCCGATGACGGCCAGGGTGTAGATCGCAAACAGCGCGACCTTCGGCAAATCGTACTTCGGCAATTGCCGTACGAGCGCGATGTAAAACGGTGTAACGGCGCCGGCGGTGTACCATTCGAGGAATCGTTCGCCGAACACGCGCACCCAATCGATGTGCTGATGGGTGTATGCCAGTTGCGCGCCCGTTTGCAGGGCGCGCAGCGTGGCGATGACCGTCCAGACGAGAACCCAAAAACCGATGGCGCGCCAGGTGGAAGAGCGAACCGTAAGACGCGTCACTGAGCCGTCTGCTCGAAGAACGCCTCGACAAGGCCCCGGCATATCGCGGGTTGCTGGTACCACATCTGGTGGCCCGCACCGTGCACGATCACGTGAACGTTCTCCGGCAGCAGCGAGGCGAGTTCTTGGTCGATCAAAGTAAGGAAATGGTACGACTTATCGCCGGAGAGGACCATTACCGGCATCGTCACTTTTTCAACTTCCTGCGGCGTGATAGGTGGAAAGAGGGTGCCCGAAGTCAGCATCACGTCCCACTCATGCGCATCGCGCATCGTTTGGGCTCGCGACGACGCGGACATCTTGGCCCAAGCATTCGGATCTCCGTATACGTAATCGACGAACGTCGCGACGCCCAGTTCCGTGCGACCTCGGCGAAAGGCGGCCTTCATGGGTGCAATCATGCGCCGGTCGATATCGTTTGCTTCGTTGACGCCTTCCCGCGCTCGGTTTCCGGGCAGGTCGCGAAGGAGCGGAACCGCCGGTGCCTCGGCGAGAACGACCGCGCGAACGAGCTCCGGGTGTCGCGACGCGAAGAAAAGCGCCGTTAGCGCGCCGTATGAGTGCCCGATCAGGTAAACCTTGCCGAGATGGAGTTTCTTGATGAATGCAGCGAGGTCGTCGGCATCGGTGACGGCGGAGTAACCGGCGCGGCTCGGATTGGAGTTCGGGTAATTATACCTGCGGCTGTAAGCAATCGCGCGGTAGTGCTTGGAAAATGGACCGATCTGATCTTCCCAATACCCGTAGTCGCTGATCGACCCATGCACGAAGATAAGAGGAGCACCCGTCCCCTCCTGTGCGTAGTGAAGTGTGATGCCGCCGCCGATGTCGGCCGTTTTGAATGACGGGCCGGGGACGGGCGCATTCGGTATCGAGGCAGCAGAGACGCTCGCTGCCGGTGCGAGTGCCGCGAGCGCGAGGACGATGGTACGAAATGATGCGTTCATTGGC
>JBDTFK010000355.1:0-4286 GCA_039937995.1 Vulcanimicrobiaceae bacterium
GAGCGCCTCGGCCGCGTAAGATGGCGCCCTGCCCGCGAGAATAGCGATGACATCCAAACCGGCAGCGCGCGCAGCAACAATACCTTGACGGCTGTCTTCAAAAACGACTATCTTCGCCGGCTCAATTCCGAGCCGGCGCGCGGCTAAGGCATACCCGTCGGGAGCCGGTTTACCGCGCTCAACGTCGTCGGACGTTATCAGCAGCGGCGGAGCGGGTAAGCGCGCCGTCGCGAGCAACGCGCGAGCGAACTGCCCACCACACGACGTAACGATAGCGCAGCGCTCGCGCGTAACGCTCTCCAGCGCACGGAGAGCACCGGGAACGGCGCGGCCGTCCTCTTCCACGAGCGTTCCGAACAAATCGAAGCAGACGGCCTCGTAGGAAAGCTCCATGTAACTGTGGATTCTCCTTACATGACCGATACTCTCGCAATCCTCGTCGGCGGCGGTCCGGCGCCCGGCATCAACGGAGTGATCGCCTCGGCCACAATAGAAGCGGTAAATCGCGGCCTGCGCGTCATCGGCATTTACGATGGATATCGTGACCTTGCCGCGGGATCGACGCCGATCGTTCGGGAGCTTACGATCGACGATGTGTCGTCCATCCATACGAGCGGCGGGTCGATCTTGCGAACGTCGCGTACGAACCCCGCGAAGACACCGGCATCGCTGGCAAATTGCGTTCGCGCGCTCGATGCACTCGACGTGCGGTATTTGGTCTGCATCGGAGGTGACGACACGACGTTCGGTGCGGCGCGGATCGCCGAAGCGACAAAAGGGCGCATCGGCGTTGCGACGGTTCCCAAAACCATCGATAACGATCTTCCCCTTCCGGATAACGCACCGACGTTCGGATTTGAAACCGCGCGTTCCGTGGGCGCGGCGATCATCGAAAGCCTACTCGAGGACGCGCGCACGACGACTCGCTGGTACATCGTCGTTTCGATGGGACGCAAAGCCGGCTCGCTCGCCCTAGGCATGTGCAAGGCCGCCGGCGCCACGATTGCAGCGATTCCGGAAGAGTTTCCCGGAGAAGAACTCGACCTGCATCTCGTCGTCGAAACGCTCGTCGGCTCGATTGTGAAGCGGCGAGCGCAAGGGCGCGATCACGGCGTTGCCGTCGTCGCAGAAGGCATCGTCGAACGCGTTTCCGCCGACGCGCTGGGGCAACTGGAAAACGTCGCGCGCGACGCGTATGGCCACGTACGGCTTGCCGACGTTCCAATCGGCGCTCTGGTGCGCGACGGCGTGCGCGAAATGCTGCAGCAACTCGGCATTGAGGCAACCGTTCTCACCAAAGACATCGGGTACGAACTTCGCTGCGCAAAGCCGGTAGCATTCGACGTCGACTACACGCGGACGCTCGGCTACGGCGCGGTGCGTTACCTTCTCGGTGGCGGAAGCGGGGCGCTGATCGCGCTCTCGGGCGGCCGCGTATTTCCGATGCGCTTGGAAGAATTGCTGGATCCCCAAACCGGACGCATTCGAACGCGTACCGTCGACATACACGCGGAGGCCTACACGGTCGCCCGCGACTACATGGTGCGCTTGGAACCCCAAGATCTCGAGGAGCCGCACTTGAGCCGTTTGGCCGAGCAGACCAATCTTTCGCCCGCGCAATTCGCAGAAAGGTTCCGGCGTGCCATCCTTACCACGGCAACTTCCAGCCTGGCCTAGCGCGAAACGCATCGCGCCGGCATGCCTAATTCTCTTCGCAGCCTGCGCCGGCGGAAGCGACGGCTTCGCAAGCGGCCAAACCTCCACGCCTTTGCCGACTTCCACGCCTTCGCCGTCAACCGCGCCGACGAGGGCGCAAAGTTGCACCGGAAAGACGCCGTCGGCGTCGCAGCCCGGACCGCCGCCCCAAAACGCGGCGCTAACCGTAGCGAACGGGCTGACCATTCAAACGATCGCGCACGTATCTTCCGCTCGCGAACTCGCCGCGTTGCCGAACGGCGACCTGATCGTCGGAACGCTCGGATCGTCGATCTACATCGTTCCGAATGCCGAAGGCAGTGGCGCAGCCGGAGCGCCGCAAGTATTCGCAACGGTCAACGACTCCCCCGCAAACGGCGTGACGTTCGTTCCCGCTCTCTGCACGATCTACGTCGGCACCCAACACGCGATTTTGCGTATTCCCTACGCTGACGGTCAACTCACCGCGGCGAGCGTTGACAAGATCGCGAGCATCCGGCAAGGGCCGATAGCGCCCAATAGCGACGGCGACGAGCATTCCACCACGAGCGTTGCATTCGCAAACGGGATGCTCTACGCGAGCGTAGGTTCGTCGTGCAATGCGTGTACCGAGGTTGACGTAACGCGCGCTTCGATCCAAGTGATGAATCCCGACGGCACGGCGATTGCGACGCGGGCAACGCGCATACGCAACGCGATCGCGCTTGCGACGAATCCCACGAGCGGCCACCTATGGGTGGGTGGCGCGGGCCAGGATAACCTTCCGCAGTTGCATCCGTTTGAGTTCATGGACGATCTGTCGTCGCATGCACCCGTTACCGACTACGGATGGCCGGATTGCGAAGAGAATCACATTGCGTACGTCGCCGGCGCAAACTGCTCCGCAACCGTCGCACCATTGGTTGCATTTCCCGCCTACATCACGCACATCGGCGCAACGTTCTATCCACCAAATCAGGCTGGAACATTCGCTCTCGGGAGCGCTTATCGCGGAGCGTTGTTCGTCTCGAGCCACGGTTCTTGGCACGCCCTCAATAGCTGCACCGTCGCGCCTGAAGTCGACTACGTTCCGATGAAGGGCGACGTTCCGGCCAGAGCGGTAAACTGGAAAGACCCGTCCGTTCAATGGAAACCCTTCGTTACGGGGTTTCAACCTGCGTGCGGTTCGCGCATCGGGCGCCCTACGGGAATCGCGGTCGGCTCGCAAGGAAGCATCTTCATCGCGGACGATGCGAACGGCACCATCTACCGCGTACGCCCTTTCGCTGTTGTAAGGCCTCGGGACTGACTATAACCAGCTTGTGGAGTAACCGGCCGAGCGCGCCAAAATGTTGCCCGCAATGTACTGATAATATGGACTTGCCGGAGAGCAAGGAGGGTACGATGCGCTGTGGCCGTTCGGATCATCGCTCCCGGCGAACCATTGATTTACGATTTGTCCCTGTTGCTCTAAATTGAAGCTCGACCACGGCGGTCCCGCCGCTCCGTAGGCGTACACGTTATCTCCAAAGGTATTGGTCGTCTGATTCACGATCCCGCTGCACACAAAGCCCGGCAAGAAACTATTATTGGCGACCTGCCAAGCGTGCGTAAGTTCGTGGATCATTAACTCGCCATTGGCGGGATACGCTCGCGGCGCCGGCCCGAGGGTATTGTTGTATCCACTGCCGAGATTGCAATAGATCTTTCCATCGATGCCGGGCGCGGTGAACGCTCTTCCACCGAGTCCGCAAAGGTTGGTGAGCATAACCCTTTCGTAAGGGAGCGTGGCGCCGAATACTTTCTGCGCAAGTTGGATCTCGGCCGCATTCATCGGACGCGATTGTATCAACGCGTTGGTAACCGCTCCGGCCGCCACGCCTGCGACCACGCCGAGTATCAAAGCTTCGCCGACGCCCACTCCGGCGATCGCTCCGACAACGAAAACGGCGACGCCGGCAATGATTCCGATCGTTCCGCCCGGACCAAGATTGAGGTTGAGCCAGCCTAGCGCTTCGCTCGTCAAACCAATCACGGCACCGATGGCGGAGCCGGCAACTGCCGCGCTGACATTGAGTAAATCATCTACCAGACTCGCAACGCCTCCGAGGACTCCCGACCATTGGTAGTCGTGCGCCACGGCAAAGGTGCCGGAAGATACGATCGTGTTCCAATACATTTCGATCAGCGGGTTCGATCCTGGTTCCGGATGCGTGTCATCGGTCCCCGTCGGAGACACGTGACCTGAATGATAGAAGAAAAACACCGGCAGCCCAGGACCGGTTAGATATGCGCGGAGTTGAAAGTCAAAGGATGCGAGGATGCTACTCGAGTGCATCGTGAACTCGACGGAGTACGTACCGTCGCAGTTAACGGTGAGCGTTACCGACCCGCCGAGCGGCGTACCCGAGGGTGTGACGATCTGCTGGCTAAACGATTTCGAGGTCGGAATCGCGCTCAGCTGGGCGTCCAACTGCCGCGCCGAAAAGGGTGGCTCGAGACCGAGCCTGCCGGCTGCCACACGCAGATCGAAAGGTTGGTTGGAAGGCGCGAATTTTGACTTTGCATTGCGCAAACTGACTGGGTTACTCATAGTGATGCTGCGATGAGGC
>JBDTFK010000356.1:0-8750 GCA_039937995.1 Vulcanimicrobiaceae bacterium
CGCGCGCCCCTCGCGCGCAACGGCCGCGTCGCGCGGGCCGCCGCCGACTCGGCGCAAGCGCAATTCGCAAATGCATCCGGCGTAACGCTTCCGAAAACCACGGCCGCTGCACTCGCAGCCTACCGAGCCGCGCAGGCGCAGTACGACGCACTTGCCGCCGGGCCGCGCCCCAATCAAATCCGTCAACTGGAGTCCAACGAGCGGGCATCGCAAGGCGCGCTCGTGCAGGCCCGTCACCAGTTCGACGAAACAATCGTCCGCGCGCCCGCAAGCGGCGTCGTGAGTGCGATGGATCTCCACCCCGGCGATCTGGTCGGCGCCGGCTCTTCGGTTGCAACGATCGAAGAATCCGGGAATCCGTACGTGCGCATTTACGTGCCGCAGCCCGAACTAAAAGACTTCGCCGTCGGGACAAAGGTCGCCGTTCATTCCGACGCGCTTCCCGGCGTCACTTTCGACGGTGTCGTCGAAAACGTCGACGCGCGCGCGCAGTTCACGCCGCAAAACGTGCAAACCGAGGACGGTCGCGCCGGTCTTACGTTCGGCGTAAAGATCCGCATCGCGGATAAGGACCATCGCCTGCAGGACGGTACGACCGCCGGCGTTTCCCTTCTGTGAGCGCATCGGTTGCAATCGAAACGCGCGGCCTAACGAAAAGGTACGCGCAAAAGACCGTCGTCGACAACCTCTCAATCAGCGTTGCTCCGGGCGAGATTTACGGATTTCTCGGTCCAAACGGAAGCGGAAAATCGACGACGATCAAGATGCTTTGCGGGCTCGTCGCGCCGAGCGCCGGAGCGGCTGCAATTTGCGATCTCGATATTCGCACGCGCGGCGACGCCGTCCGACGCTCGATTGGGTATATGTCGCAATCCTTTTCGCTTTACGGTGATTTGACGGTCGAAGAAAATTTGGAGTTTTACGGCCGCGCCTACGAACTCGAGCCGCACAAGCGGAAGGAGCGCATCGCGGTGCTCTCCCGGTTTTCGCAACTCGAACCCTATCGCAAACAACGTGCGGACACGCTGTCGGGCGGCTGGAAGCAACGCCTCGCCCTTGCCGCCGCATTGCTACACGAGCCGCGAGTCGTTTTCCTCGACGAACCGACGGCCGGCATCGACCCCGTAGCCAGGCGCGATCTTTGGGATTTACTCTTTCAGTTGAGCGAGCAAGGCGTGGCGCTTTTCGTTACGACCCACTACATGGACGAAGCCGAGCGTTGCACGCGCGTTGGATACATCTACGACGGCGAACTCATCGCAAACGGCAGCAGAGAAGAGCTCAAGGCGCTTCCAGGGGTTACGCCGCCCGGCACGATCCGCTACAGCGTCCGCACCGACGATCCCGTGCATACGCTTGCGCAAACCCGCGACAAACCGTACGTTCGTGACGCGACGATTTTCGGAGACATGCTCCATTTGCTCGTCACGGACGACGTGCGGGCAACGCAACTCTCGGACGATTTCGGCGTTGCACCCGGCTGGGTCGAGCGGATCGATCCGAGCCTCGAAGATGTTTTCGTCGCGCTCACCCGCGCGAAGCGCCACCCTGCATGAACCGCAACGCTTTCGACCTGCGCGGCTACAGCGCGATCATCTACAAAGAGCTGCGGCACCTCGCGCGCGACCGCGTTACGCTCGGGCTCGCAGTCGTGCTGCCCGTTGTCCAAATTCTCATCTTCGGCTATGCGATTAATACGAAAGTCGAACACATCGCATCGGCCGTGCTAAACGAGGATCGGGGCATCGTTTCCCGGCAGTTTCTCGATGCTCTGCGCGGCTCGCAAATGTTTGATATCACGGAAACGGTGGCCACGCGCGGGCAACTTCTGAACTCAATCGTGTCCGGACGCGTCCGCGCGGCATTCGACATTCCTCCGAATCTTAGCGCAAACGTTCGCGCCGGGCACGCGGCGGACGTGCAGGCGCTCATCGACGGTTCCGACTCGACTTTCGCTCAACCGGCCTACGCCGCGTCGACCGCGATTGCGGACTCGCTCTCGCCACCCGCAAAGGCCGCGATCGTCGTCATCCCGCGGGTCTTATTCAATCCCGGTTTACGCAGCGCAAACTTCCTCGTACCTGGGCTGATCGGGGTCATCATGCAACTCATCACGATGTTTCTCACATCGTTATCAATTGTCGGCGAACGCGAGCGCGGCACGCTGGATCAAGTGATGGTAACACCGATCGGGGCACTCGGGTTGATGCTGGGAAAGATTACGCCGTACGCCGCGATCGGTTTCGTGGATATGCTGCTCGTGCTCGCGGCAATGCGTTATATTTTCGCCGTGCCGATCGCGGGAAACCTCGTGCTGCTGATCGCGCTTTCGATCGGGTTTCTTATGGGCGCCCTTGGACTAGGACTGCTGGTTTCCAGCATCGCACGCACGCAAGTACAGGCGATGCTCGGGGTCTTCGCCCTCACGTTGCCGTCCATTTTGCTCTCGGGGTTCTTCTTTGAACGTTCGCTGATGCCGCCGCTCTTACAATGGCTCGGCTATGCGATACCGTTGACGTATTTCTTCGAAATATTGCGCGGAATCATTTTGCGCGGCGCGGGCTTCGCCGACCTGTGGGTTCCGATCACCGCGATGCTCGCACTCGGTTTCGCGGTCTTAATCGGCGCGAGTATTCGCTTCACCCGGCGCGACGACGCATAGTGGCATTTTAATGGAGGTAACAATTGGAAGCTCGTATTTTCTACGCTTTCGTCACCCTTCTCGTAATGATCAATCCCATCGAAGCGGCGGCTACATTTGCTACCGTCACCCAGGGGAGAGACGCGCAGGACAAGATGCGCATTGCCTTGCGAGCGAGCGTTGTGGCGACAATCATCTTGGTCGGTTTCGGCTTTGTCGGCGACGCCTTGCTGCGGCCCTCGGAATTGGATTTCCCGCGTTCCGCATCGCCGGCGGCCTGTTGCTGCTGCGCGTGGGATTCAACATGGTCTTTGCCGATCCCGGGAACGGTGAGACCACGCCCGATACCGAAAAACGTGACGACCCGAGCGTCTTTCCGCTGGCGATCCCGATAATCACCGGCCCCGGCGCGCTCACCGCAATGGTCACGCTTGTAACGAAAAACCACGGCTTCCGTTTCGAGACGCTAACCCTTGTCGCGATACCGATCGCTATCATGGCACTCACGTATGCGGCGATGCGGGGGTCGGTGAAATTAACGGCCGCCCTCGGAACCACAGGCGTCGACGCCATCGGCCGAATCATGGGGATCATCGTTGCGGCAATTTCCATTCAGCTCATCGTCGACGGCATCGGCGAGTTGTTACCCTACTTTTTACGGCAGGCCGGCTAGCACCAACACTTCGGGGCGGCACGCCGATGTGTTACATTGTAACCTGGTCACAGTTCGCGCGTTTTGCCCGTTGGCTAGCCGATTAAGAAAGAGGTTTCACCGTGCAAAAAATCGTTCCGTTCTTGTGGTTTGAGGACAAAGCCGAGGAGGCCGCAAACTTTTACGTCTCCATTTTCAAAAATGCAAGAATCGACAACGTCAGCCGCTACGGAGATGCCGGCCCCGGTCCCGCCGGTTCGGCGATGGTGGTCGAGTTCCAGCTCGAAGGGCAAGATTTTATGGCGCTCAACGGTGGGCAGCCAAATGCCGCATCGCCTGCGATAGCGTTGTTCGTAAATTGCGAAACGCAAGCTGAAGTCGACGCCTTGTGGGACAAACTCTCCGAGGGCGGCGCGAAACTTCAATGCGGATGGCTAAGCGACAAGTATGGGTTTTCCTGGAATATCGTTCCCGTCGGGCTAGCGGACTTAGTGGGTGGGCCCGATCCGGAGAAGGCGCAGCGAGCGATGAAGGCGATGCTGCAAATGGGAAAACTCGACATCGACGCTCTGCGGCGAGCGTACGAGGGCGAATAGGCAATCGTCACGGAGCGGAACAGACTTCGCATTTCGGCTTCGGTGAGTTGCGCGCTCTTGCACGACATCAATGTCACGCTTGAAGGGTCCGGAGTTTGACCCGGCTTGTCCCGGGCCTGCGGCTCTCCTAATTTGGCCGCCGCTTCTTCCGTTTCTTCGGCGCTACGACGATATTGAGATTTGCGTCGAGAGCATCGAGGCGACCGTCTCGCCGCACGAGTGCCACAATGGGTCCGCGCGCGCCTTCAATCAGTTGCATAATGCGCGGCATCGCCACGACAAAAATCGCGGCCATCTCCGGCCCTTTGAGATCCGCGCGACCAAGGAAAAATGCATGCACGCGGGCTTTGCGAAGTTGCTGCTTCTCGATTTCGCGTTTACGAATCCGCGGGTCTTTGCTAAGCACAATCCATTTCTTCTGCCCCGCAACGCGCAACCATGTCGTGTCTTTTTCAGTGGGCGCGAAATGATCGTCGTGGACCTCAACGGTATAGCCTTGTGCCCTCAGTGCGTCGGCTACATAATACGACCCGAGCGACCGGTCTACGAAGAGAACGCGCCGTTTTTTAGGCAGCAACCTCTAGCGGATATTCGAAGCGTATCGCGTCTTCGATCTCGCTTGCCAGCAGGCGAAAATCCCGCGCGAGCTCGGCAATCGTTTCGCCGGCGAAGAATCGTTCGGCGACCTCACTCGTTGGAATGCCGGTGTTGGCAATTACGAGACGCCCAAACGACACGTCGGGGTTGAACATCACCGGTTTTCGGTCGATCGCGTAGTCGGCGCTGACGAAAGGATAGAGCACCAGCGGCGTCCCGCCGAGGCCGCGTTCGACGCGCCGAAGGTGAGCCTCGACGGCCTCCTTCATCGCAAGCTGACCCTGCTTGGAAATGTTCAAAACTTTCCCCGCTTCGCGCACGAACAAGTCAACCTCGTCGGCTTCTAGCTCCATAGTTGCGAGGGGATGCGGCTCGTTATAACGCCGACGAAGAAAGTCGATAGCCGGCCGGATTTTCTGCAATGAGATATCGTGCTTGCGTCGGATGGTCGCGAGCATGTGCGCTTCGATTAAGTTGACAAACGAGAGAAGCGACGGCCACTTTGTGTCGGGCACGTCGATCACGCGCTTAAAATTCGCGTGTCCGCTCGTCCAGTTGCGCAGCGTCGATTTTGGAAGATGCAAATAGTGCGCAGCTTCCGCCAGCTCGTACGTTGGAACGTCAATAAGATCCGCCACTACCGTCACCTCCTCTCCGCGGCATGTATAACACCTTAGCACGCTCTATCGGATTCGCAAGGTCGCTTCCCTGCTTTCACTGACCCCGGCGCCGCGCCGATCACCCTGACCATCGCACCGTTGTTTCGCCGTCGCGGAACACGCTCTTTTCAGATCGCGGCGTTTTGTCGCATGCGTTTGCGGCGGGTGCCGGCCGCGTAAACGGCGATGCCGCTGCCGACCATCAGCGCGGTGAGGCCGATAACTTTCACGACGGCCAGGGTCTTATTCGGATCGTCGTCAGCCGGAAAGCCCGCGAGTACGGCCGAGCATAAGGTCGTAGCCAAACCGACGCAGGCTACGACGACGACTGTCGTCTTCCCACCCGGAATGCGAATTGCCGCCGGATCGACGGCTTCGGCCGCCATTTTGATCGCCGAGGCAAACAGCAGCGCAAACGGGAGCAACGTGATAATAACGGTCGTACTTACCAAGACTTCATACGCTCCCTTTACCGTCGTGCCGCCTTGACTCAAAAGGATAAATACCGCTGCGATCGCCGATTGCCACACCAGCGCGGCGACGGGCGAATTCCACTTCGGATGCATCCGGCCAAAAGATTTTGGGAGATAGTGATCGATGCCCGCGACGAACGGAATGCGCGCAACCGTCCCAAGCCACGCGCCTACACTCCCCAGACAACTGACGACAACGAGAATGGCCGCAAACGGCGTTAGGATGGACCATCCGAGGCGACCCGCAATGTGTCCGATTGCCTGCATTACGCCCGAAGACTGATCGACCACGCCCGAATTCAAAATCACGAGTAACGCAGCCGTCCCGAGAATGTACACGGCAGCGGTTACCGGCGCCGAAATGGCAAGACCCAGCGGAATAGAACGCCGCGGGTTCTTCACTTCTCCCGCCATGAACGAAAGCGATTCCGGACCGGTCCACGCGAATGCGATCACCGACCAAAAGATAACGTCTTTTATCTGAAAACCCGGCCGGAGTGTTTGCGCGTTAATCGTCGTCGCCGGCCCGAATTTCCACAGCGCAACCGCTCCCAGTCCGATGAGTAGCAGCGCGATAACCCAGCGGCTGATCGCCCCGACGTTATTCAGCCATTTGCCGATGTCGAGCCCAAAAATGTTGACAACGGTTCCGAGCGTTAGCCCCGCAAGCGACACGGCCGCAAAATAGAGCGGCGCGGTTTGGAGCGATCCTCCATTACTCCCGCCGATAAAGAGCGCGTTGCCCGCCGTGAAATAAAGCAGGGCGGGGAAATATGGAAGATTGCTCGTCCAGTAGGTCCATCCCGTAATGAATCCGGCAAACGGACCAAAGGCGAGTTTGGTCCAGATATAGAGCCCGCCCTCCTCAGGGTGACGCGACGAAAGATCGACCACCACGACCGCGAGCGGAACGAACATTACGAGACAACCGATAACCCACACGACCAGCGACGATGGGCCCGCGGCCGCGGATGTAGCGACCCATTGCAAGTTTGATCCCGTAATAATAAAGAACAGCGCGACATCCGCAAGACCCAAACTTCGGTGAAGCTTTTGTTCCGGGACGGCGGCAACGCGCGCTTCTTCGTACAACATGTGTGACGCTATGACTCCTTCGCGACGCTCGAAAACCGGCAGGTAGAAAGAAACGCTATGTCGTGCGGGATGGAGCGCGACAACGCAAGATCGGCGGCTATTTCCCCGATCACGCTCGCGAATTTGAACCCATGCCCGGAAAATCCGCCGCAAATCACCACATTATTATGCGCAGGATGCAAGTCGACGACAAAATCCTCATCGGGTGTGAGTGAGTACATGCACGCCTTCGCATATTTCACGGGGCCGGTGGAACCCGGCATCCAACGCTCCAGCGCTCCGGCTAAGGGCTTCACATCGACCGCTGCGTCGATTTCCCGTCGGAGGGAATCGGGCTGCGTGAATTCGCCTTTGCCGTGGAAAGCGGCTTTGACGCCGTCTCCGAAATCGGGGAAACCGTAGAGTGGCCGAGGCAATTCGCGCCGCTCGAGAAAAAATGCCGGAAAGGAACCTGCCGCGTACGTCGCGTTCGCCGGTTCGAACCAAACCTGCACGTTTCTCTGAATTCGCATTGCAACGCCGAGCGACTCGAGTGTCGTCGCGAGCCAGGGTCCAAGCGTCAGTACGAGCGATTGCGATTCGATCCGGCTGCCGTCGGAGAGGACGGTCGTAACTCCCGCCCGATTCGCGTCCCAACTTTGCAACGCCAAGCCAAACGCGAAACGCGCTCCATGCGCCTGCGCCTTGCATAAATGCGCTTCGATTGCGGCTTCCGGAAATACGACTCCGCCTTCGCGCTCAAAAATTCCGACCTCGTCGGGCAGCATGCTAAGCGTAGGATAGCGCTTGACGATGTCTTTCGCATCGAGGTAGTCGACGGAAAGATTGAAATCTCGCGCGGCACGCCTCGAACCATCGATTACCCGGCCGCCTTCGTATCCGGCGAGCAGCAATCCGGTAATTTCCAGGATACGCTGCGGGCTCGAGCGATCCAATTCGCGCCACAACTCGTACGCGCGCAGCAACAGCGGCACATAGGCGGAGTTCTCAAAGTACGCTTGCCGGATGATTCGGCTTTTTCCGGACGACGAACCGAAATCGTGTCCACGTCCGAAGCGATCGATGCCCAGGACGCTCGCGCCGCGGCTCGCGCAGTGCGCGGCGACGGAGCTCCCCATGCCGCCGAGGCCGGCGATGACGACGTCATACATCCAAGGCCGCCTTACTCCAAGGCCGATTGCGCACCTGCGGCGGGGGAGAGTCCCGCACGAGAGTCTAACGCCTTTCCCGGGAGGCTGCTTGTGACTAGACTGCTCCGTTATCGTATCGCATCGTTTGCGGTGGCCCTTACGCTCAACATTTTTTTGACTAGCGCGGCTGCGCCCGCTGAAGTCGACATGGCCGTGGGCGCTCGCATCGTCGTTCAAAACGCCCCCGTGAGCGACTGCAGCGCAAAAGCGAAAACCGCATTGAATGCGTCGCTTCAAAACGCATTCGAAGCGGGGGACGGAACGGGCCAATGGATGGCCTACGGTCAACCCGACAGTTCGAATCACTCATCGGCTGCGGCCGCAATCCACTGTTTCCCGGTTGATAAGGGTTATGTGGCAACCTTCACGTGCGCCGTGGAGGTGCCGCCCAATCCGGAGATGGCACCAAGTCTGTGTTCGAAACTTACGACCGCGTTTGGTGCGGGGCATTGAGGGCATTCGGGCGCCGCGGCCGCTTTGCGGTCGCCCTCATTCTCGGCGTTCTGCTATGCGGTTCGCTTGCTCCCGCCGCCGTCCAGATGTCGACGGGTTTGCGGTTCGTTATCGCAGACGGCTCGGCTGCCGACTGCAGCGCGAAAGCAGAAACCGCGCTAAACGCATTCCTTCTCAACGCTGCGGAATCTCCCGCCGGCAGCGGTGAATGGGTTGCTCACGGGCCGGTGGGCGGCACCGGGCCGCCGACTTCGGGCGCAGCAATTCATTGCTATCCGGTGGGCAAGGGCTATGTCGTAACTTTCACTTGCGTGGCGGCCGTGCCGGGAAGCCCGTACGCGCCCGACGTTCTCTGTTCGGATATCGGAAATACGTTTTCAGGGAAACCGGTTAC
>JBDTFK010000357.1:0-4532 GCA_039937995.1 Vulcanimicrobiaceae bacterium
GTCTATCCGTCGGCAAAGGATGAGTTCTTTTACAAAGTCGTCGCCGCGGAGATTTCGTTCGGTCGCGACGCATCCGGCAACGTCGTTGCGCTGACCTTGCGCCAAGGCGGACAAATACTCACGGCGCGCAAGAAGGCCGCTATTCGATCGTAACGAGGGGAGCGTCCGCCTCCACGGTTTCTCCCGCGGCGGCGTGAACTGCCGTGACGGTTCCCGGTCGGTGCGCGCGAATTTCGTTCATCATTTTCATCGCTTCGACGACCGCTACGACCTGCGCTTCGGCGACGGCGTCGCCCACGGCGACTTTCAGTTCGATCACGGCGCCGTGCATCGGCGAAAGGACATCGTTCCCGCGCACGCTTGCGGAGCGTTTCTTTCCGGTGTTTGGTCGCGGAGTTCGCGCCGCGGCGGTGCTGCCGTTCGGGCGCGCCGCCGGAACGTCGATGAGCCGGACGCGATACAACCGGTCGTTAACCTCGACCCGCACGACCGGCGCATCCTGCGATGCATGCACGTTTGACGGTGCCGTGCTTGCGCTTGCAGGCGGATGAGCCGCGATCCCGGCAAAATGCGCGCTTGTAAACGCTTCGAGCGTTGCGGTTCCGTACGCATTGTCGCGGATTTCGGGCGCGTCACAGAGTGCGCGCAGCAGCGGAAGCGTTGTGGAAACGCCTTCGATGACGTATTCATCGACGGCACGCGCCAGTCGCGCAATGGCTTGCGCGCGCGTCGGTGCCCAGACGATCAACTTCGCGATCATCGAATCGTAGTCGGCGGAAATCGTGTAACCGGGATATGCCGCGGAGTCGACCCGAACGCCCAAACCGGCGGGCTCGCGGTACGCGGTAATCGTCCCCGGCGCGGGGCGAAAATTCTGCGCAGGTTCTTCGGCGTTCACCCGCCCTTCGATCGCGGCCCCCCGAAAGACGACGTCGGCTTGCGTAAAACCAAGCGGTTCGCCGGCAGCAACGCGAATTTGTTCGCGTACGAGATCGATTCCGGAGATCATCTCGGTTACCGTGTGCTCGACTTGGATGCGCGTGTTCATTTCGAGAAAGAAGAAGTCGCCGCCCTTCACGAGGCACTCGATGGTCCCGACGGAATCGTAAGCGATCGCTTGCGCGGCTCGCAAACCCGCATCCCGCAAAGCGCTGCGGACGCTCGCGGAGATCTCCGCGGGCGCTTCTTCGAGAACCTTCTGATGGCGGCGTTGCAGCGAACAGTCACGCTCGCCGACGTGTACGACGTTCCCGTATTTATCGGCGAGGATTTGAAGTTCGATGTGTTTCGGATTTTCGAGATATCGCTCCGCGTACACCGCTGCGTTCTTGAAGTACGCTTCGGCTTCGCGCGTAGCCGTGGTGAAGGCCGACTCGATGCCATCGAGCGTTCGCGCGATCTTCAGCCCTTTTCCGCCGCCGCCGCCCGAAGCCTTGATCGCCAGGGGCAGTCCGAACGTCTTCGCTGCCGCAATAGCTCCGGCGACGTCTTTAATCGCCTCGGTACCGCCGGGAACAAACGGCACACCCGCTTTTTGCATTGCTTGCCGGGCGCGGAGTTTATCACCCATGGCATCGATCGCATCGGGGTGCGGCCCGATCCACACGAGGCCTTCGGCCGTCACGCGCCGTGCAAATGAAGCATTCTCGGCGAGGAACCCGTAGCCGGGATGAACGGCGTCCGCACCGGCGCGTTTTGCGGCGTCGAGCAACGCATCGGCGTTGAGGTAACTGCTCGACGGCGCGGCCGGGCCGATGAAATACGCCTCATCGGCCATCCGAACGTGCAAGCCGTCGCGATCGGACTCCGAGTAAACGGCGACGGTGGCGATTCCCATCTCGCGCGCCGTGCGAATAACGCGCAACGCGATCTCGCCGCGATTCGCAATGAGGATTTTAGCAAACAAGTCGGCTTACCACGAGTTGCTTGCGTCTTCATCAAACGAGCGGGCGGCGAGCTTCCAGCGAGAAACGATGGGCGCCCGCTCTTCCGGCACTTGAGTGATCTGTGAGAGTGCCACCGCAATAGCGGCTATTTCTTCGCAGGTTGCGCCTTCGACCGCAATCACGAGCCGAATTCCGGCGGGTACATTCCCATCGCGTGATAACCCGCATCGACGAAGTGAACGTCGGCGGTAATTGACTTCGCGAGGTCGGAGGCAAGATAGACCGCGGTATTCCCGACGTCTTCCGACGTGATGTTCCGCCGGAGAGGAGCCACTTTGGGGACGATGTCAAGAATTTTCGAGAAACCGCCGACCTGCCGGGAACTCGCCGTTTTAATCGGACCCGCCGAGATAGCGTTGACGCGGATTCCGCGCCCACCCAAATCGTAGGCGAGATAGCGTACGATCGACTCGAGCGCGGCCTTTGAAACGCCGGCGATATTGTAGTTGGGAACGATCGCCGTGCCACCGAGATAGGTGAGCGCCATGATCGACGCACCGTCGCTCAGTTGTGCGTTCAAGTGACCGACGAGAGCGATCAGCGAATATGCCGAGATGTCGAGCGCCATCGCGAATCCGTCACGCGACGTTTCATAGACGGTTCCGCTGAGATCTTCTTTCTTCACAAACGCAATCGAATGAACGAGGACGTCGAGGTTACCGAAACGCTTAAGCGCTTCGCTCGATGCTTGCAACGAGGCGTCGTTCGAAACGTCGCACTCGACGACCGGACCACCGCCGAGTTCCGCAGCAAGCTTTTCGACTTCATCGCGAACTCGCTCGCCTTGATAGGTGAGCGCGATTTGCGCGCCGTGTTCGTGGAGTTTTTTCGCGATTCCGGTCGCGATCGACCAGCGATTGGCGACGCCCGTTACGAGGGCTCGCTTTCCTTCGAGAAGTTTCACGTGGTTTAGATTAACGCGCAAGGGGCGGCGTCCTTTCGGACGAAGCGCTGGCGCATGTTTCTGCTACTTTCCCGCTACTGCAAGCCGCTTGATGAAGTCAATCGTTGGCTCCCGGAGCATCGCGAGTTCCTCGATCGTCACTATGCCGCGGGCAACTTTATCGTATCGGGTCCGATGGAACCGCGCGAAGGCGGTGTGATCCTCACAACGGATATCTCTCGCGAGGAAGTCGACCGCATCATGCGCGACGATCCGTTTTTGCGCGAAGGCGTTTCCGAATATCAGTACGTGGAGTTCTACGCGACCAAACGCACCGAAGCATTCGCGGCCGCGCTCGAGTGGCGGCCGCGCTAGGATTCCCGCTGCAAGGAAAACGAGAAAGGGAGGGGCGTACCCCTCCCTTTGTTCTTTGCCGAGGAAACGGCTAGGGTAGCGTGGACGGGGTCACAGCAACCGCGTCGGGGTTGCCGATCGTGGTTGGGGTGAGGGTATTGACCATTGCGCCGGCCGGGTAGCTGATGATGCCTGACGTGCCGGTCAAGTACAGTGGCGCAAAAATGCGCGCTTGTGCCGTACCGAGAGCAGCAGAAATAACGTCATCGCCGGTCGTTTGCAGGATGATCGAACCACTGGGGGTCGTCGAACCCGGCGGGTAGATGTTCATGATCGATCCGCCCGTGGTGGGATCGCCGCTTTGATCGACGAGAAGGAGGTTGCCCGCCTTGTCAAACTGCAAGCTGCCGGGGAAGACTAGCGAGATTGCGACGGTTTTGAAGGAGCCCGCGCCGGCCTTCCAATAGCCGATGACGGCGGAACCCGAAGAGTTCTGTCCGTCGGCCCACACATTGCCGTTCGCGTCCGTGGTTACGAAGTACGTGCGGTAAGGTGCGTTCTTGAGGGAGGTTGGGGTGCCTTTTGCGCCCGTATACTTGAGAACGGCGCCGCCGCCGGCGCAGCCACTGGCAGTCGAGCAGATGTTGGCGACCCAAAGATCGCCGTTTCCATCGACGTGGTTACCTACCGGATAACCCGACGGGTCTGCGATGGCCCGCGGGCTGCCCGTGTATGGTGACTTGAAAACGAGGATCTGATTCGTGCCGGTATCGGACTCGTAGAGGTTCCCGGCCGAGTCGGTCGTGAGCCCTTCAGGGGCGTTGAGACCGCCGATTTGACCGGTTTGGGTGCGGGTCTTGAAATCAAAGATTTCGACTACGCTGTTGGTCGAGTCGCCGACGAAAACTTGCGAGGTGATCGGGTTGTGGTTCGGGATGAACCAGCTTCCGAGGTGCTGCACCTTGCGGTTGGCGCCGGTGTTTCTTGCCGCCAGGGAGGTTCCGGTGTGATTGAGCGGCCCTCTCATCGTGACGGATTGTGTCGTCTGGCCGTTGCCGCCTTGTGGGGCTGCCGAAGGCAGTTGCGATCCGCCGCCGGAACATCCGGCCACGAGCGAAATCGCGGCGATTGTTCCAACGAATGAACCCAGTTGCGTACGTAAACGCATTTCTTTAGCTCTCCTATGGAAGAGTAACAAAAGCTCGGCTTTTATGAGTTCACCGCGCCGCCTGCTCAACGAAGCAACCCAACTTTACCGTGCGTTTACAAAACTATACCGACAGGGTCTCTCGGACCTCTCGCTCTGGTGCCGTTAGGGCCGAAAGTCCTAAGACTTAGAGCGGAATGTT
>JBDTFK010000358.1:0-13794 GCA_039937995.1 Vulcanimicrobiaceae bacterium
GAGGAAATCGTGCAGGACGCCTTTATCCGCGCGTACCGCGCGCTCGGTAAAATGTCGCAGGAACAACGCTCGGAGTTGCGCTTGCAACCCTGGCTCTACACGATCACGCTCAACGTGACGCGAAATCGCTTGCGGAGCAAGCGCCCGACCAGCGTTGCCCTCGACGCGCTCGCCGATCCCGACGCGCTCCTACGCGAAACCGTCGAAGGTCCGCTTCGCCCCGAAACAATCGTCGAGCAAAACGCGGAGGTTGCGCTCGTCGAGCGAGCGCTTTTACAATTGCCAATGCATCTTCGCGCCGCCGCGACGCTTCGCTTCATCGAGGGCCGCAGCCATCCGGAGATTGCCGAGATCCTTCATCAGCCAATCGGCACGGTGAAATCGCACGTGCATCGCGCAGTGCGGATTCTACGACGGATACTCGGGCCACAGATCGGCCGACTTGCCCCCGAAGGAGCCTCTCTTCATGCGTTGTCGTGACATCGACGCGTTGTGGGACGAGATCCGCGGCGAATGCGAAAAATCGCTCAAGGATACCGTCGAAACGCACCTCCAGGCATGCCCGCCGTGCCAGGAAGTCTACGAGCACTACGAGGGCGTGGCATTTTGCCTGTCGTCGCTACCCAAACCGGAGCCGTCGTGCGATCTCGCCAAGCGGGTCGTCGAACACATCGCGCAAATCAGGGGCAAAGAGCGCACGGTGCCCATCACCCTGACAACCGTAGACACACCGATCGGGAACGTCCACATCGGATTCAAAGAAAATCGGATCGCCTATATCGGCATCGACACGGGTGAGCCGCTGGAACGGATTCGCGAGCGAATCTCCACTCGTCTGCGGCGCCCCGTCGTCGCGGGGGAACCGCCTGCATGGCTGCGGGCGACGCTGGATCAGTTCTTCAGGACGTGGCGAGTGGACGACCGGACCGTCGATATAAGCGATCTTACGCCGTTCGAACAAGCCGCTCTGCGCGCGGCGGCGGAGATTCCGCCCGGAGAGGTGCGCTCGTATTCCTGGGTGGCCACGCATATCGGGCGCCCACGCGCGGCGCGCGCCGTCGGACAAGTGATGGCCCGCAACCCATTGCCGCTGCTCTTTCCCTGCCACCGCGTTGTCGACGCCGCAGGGCATTTGCACAACTACGGCTACGGACTTGAAATGAAGGCGCGCCTGTTACGCATGGAAGGGTATCGTTCCGAGAGGTAGCCGGTGAGCGAAAGCCAACCTTAGCGAAGGTGGCAAAGCACGTCCTCATCACCGGCTTCGGAGCGTTCGGCGGTGAGAAAATCAATCCAAGCGAGATGATAGCGCACAGCCTAGACGGTCGTACGATCGCCGGGCGCCCTATGGCCGTGCGCGTGCTTCCGGTCGAAACGCGAAACGTGCGGGAGCGGATGGAACAGGCCCTTCTTCAAGAAGATCCCGACGTCGTTATCGCGCTCTCGCAATTTGGTGGACGCGCTGCACTGACGCTGGAACGCGTTGCCGTCAATGTTCTCGATTTCGACTTTCCCGACAACGTCGGCGTGATGCGAAAAGGCGATGTGATCGCGCGCGGAAGCGCCGACGCTCGATTGTCAAATCTCCCGTTCGATAAGATTATCGAAGCTTGGCATACGAGCGGTATGCCGGGCTATATTTCGAACACGGCCGGAACGTTCATCGGCAATCAAGTGCTGTACGAAACGCTGGCTCTAACCGAGAACGCGACACCGCCCATTCTAGCCGGGCTCGTGCATTTGCCGTTTTTACCCGCACAGGCCATTCGCGCGGGCTGCGAATCGAATCCCTCAATGTCGCTCGACATGATGAAAAAAGGGATTGACATTCTTATAGAAACCATCGTGCCGTGGGTCGAGCAACGCACGCCCGAAGCGAGCAAAGCGCGCGAAAAGGGCCGTGCAATGTGGATCCCCCGCGGTGTAAAGGAAGTAGAACGCTGAGCGACCCACGTATCGCCGCCATTCCCGACATCCACGGTCACGCCAAGGGAGAGCATCGCCCGTTTGCGGAGGAGCGGCCGATTGCATATTCGTCGCGGATGCTTTTTCTGTGGTTCTATCATGCATGCCGGCGCAATTCGCCGCGTTTCTTGATGGTGTCGGATCATATCAACTATCTCACCTTCGAAGATCCCGGAGCGGTCAATACCGTGCGGCGCGCGCTCAAGCTCGCGCACGCCGGCGATCTCTACGGCGCAGCCGAAACGGCCGGCGTTGACGTCGCGCACGCGGCGGTCGTAAGTGACGGCTTGCGCCGGGGCATGCGGTATTCAATCGGAGCCGAGGTCGACAACGACCCCCGTGCGAGACCCGATGCCCAAAATATCGTCGATGCAATGCGTCCGGACGGAATCATTCGTTCGGTTCATTTTTTGACGATCGACCACCCCGAGAAGGGCGGTGAATACGCCTGGCCATATGACAATCCGGAGTTCGCACACTTTTACGACGCAATCGGCGTGGAACGCGTATGGGAATTGTACGTTGCGCGCCTCATCGAAGACGTGGAAAAGTTGCCCGGGCACATTATCGGTCACTTTTATAAGCCCGGTGTCTTCGGTCACTGGCCCGACGATGCGAAGCTCGAGCACTACGAGGATGCGCTGCTCGATGCCGCGCTGGCGCGCGGAATGGCGATCGAAATCAGCACCCGCCCGCTCTACCGCGAACACACCGACGAACAGCGCCGGAAGTACATCGACGTCAACAAACGGCTGATGCGCAAAGCCAAGGCCAAAAACGTTCCGATCGCGATCGGCTCCGACGCTCACAGCCCGAAGGATCAGGGCGGTGCGTTTGAGACCGTCCTAAAGATGCTCGACGATTGCGACATCAACGAGATCGTGTTTCCGGTCGGCGGACGACTGGCGCGCGTTGCCTTGCGCGCAACCAAAGAGCACATGGAAGCGCACAAGACGCAAGAACCCGTCCAGGCCGGAAGCAGCATCAGCGGCTTGAGCCGCGCCGAACTCGGGCTTCCCGAAGAGGCAGAACGGACGCCCGAGGAAATCGCCGCAGCAAAGAGCGGCCGCGATTCGGGCCCGAAGAAGCGCGCGAGCAGTCCGGCCCGAACGACAAAAAAGCCCGCGCCCGAGGAGGGAGCCTCGAAGACGTCGTCCCGGCGTTCCCCCGAATCTGCGGCCTCGTCGGCGAAAGCCAAGGCAAACGCCGCAAAAACCAAACCCGTCGCGCTGCCGAACGAAAAACCCGCCAAGCGGGAAAAGGTCGTGCCGGTAAAACTCGCTGCGACGAAGACCCCGGGCAAAGCTGTGGTAAAATCTGCGAGCGGAAAACCGGCGAAAAGCGTCGGCGTAAAGCCGGCTGCGCCCAGCGCCTCTTCCAAAAAACCGACCAAGAGCGCCGCGAAACCCGCGGCTAAAGTTCCGGCAAAGAAAGCGCCCGTGAAAGCTCCGGCTAAACCGGCCGCAAAGCTCGCAGCCAAGAAACCCGTTGCAAAGAAGCCGCCGGCGGCAACGAAAAAAGCGCCGGCTAAAAAAGCCGCACCAAAGCCGGCTCCGAAACCCAAGAAACTTCCGCTCAAACCTACCGCGAAGAAACCGGCGGCTAAAAAGCCCGCCGCAACGGCGAAGCCTGCGAAGAAAGCCGCTTCAAGGCCAACGGGTAAAGCAACTGCCGCGAAAAAGAAATCGACCACTAAGCGTCGCTAAATTGGGAGAGTGGCATGGCGGACATCGCTCGCTTGCGCAACATCGCTTTCGTCGGTCCTCACCATGCGGGGAAGACCACTCTTGTAGAGGCCGTGCTTGCCCACTGCGGCGCGATCACGCGGCGCGGATCGATCGCCGACGGTACGACCGTCACCGATCACGAACCTGAAGACATCGCGCACGCGGAGTCTACAACCGTCGCGTTCGCACATTGCAGTTGCGATGGGATCGATGTAACGATTGTCGACTGCCCTGGATTCATCGATTTTTTCGAAGAGACGAAAATGGCTCTGGCGGGGGTCGACGCAGCGGTGATCGTCGTCGAAGCGGACGCCGGGCGCGTCGTGCAGACGCAGATGCTAGTCGACTTTCTGGAATCGCGCCGCATGCCTCACCTCTTCGTTGTCAATAAACTCGACCGCCCGGGCGCCGACTTTGAAGCGACCCTACACGCGCTCCAGGCCGCGTACGGACGCCACGTCGTTGCGGAGCAGTGGCCGCTCGGGTCGGCCGAACAGTTCAGCGGCTATGTCGACCTCGCGCACATGGAAGCGCGCGAGTTCGGCACGAGCGGCGACGCGGAAAAGACGGCCGCGATTCCCGACGCGGTCGCGGCGGCCGCGCTGCGCGCGCGCGGTGAAATGCTCGAGGCCATAGCCGACTTCGACGATCATTTGATGGAAGAATTACTCGAAGGCATCGAGCCTCCGCTCGACGAGATCGAACGCGATATTTGCGAAGAATGCGCGCACGATCAGATCGTCCCGGTGCTCCTGGCTTCGGGTTCCACCGGTGCCGGTGTCTCCGCGCTAGTCAACGCGATGGAACGGTGGTTCCCCTCACCTGCCGACGCACCGATTGTGGATGCCGAAGGGAGACCGATAGCGCCGGACCCGGCGGCGCCCGTCGTCGCCCAAGTGATAAAGACGACGATTCATCCGCAGTCCGGGAAGCTTTCTATCGTGCGCGTCGTCTCCGGCACGATCAAATCGGACTCCGCGCTGACCGACATCACGCAAGGCGGCGAGAAGGTACGTCCGGGCGGTCTTTACCGCTTGCAAGGCAAGAAACAGGAAGCGGTTACCGAGGCTCCGGCGGGATCGATCGTCGCAATCGCGCGACTCGAGCCCGTGAAGACGGGCGACACCTTAACCGGAAACGGTCACAAAGTACTCCTTGCACGGGTGCCCTTCGGCGAACCGGTCTTTGCAATTGCCGTAAAGCCGAAAGAACGCATCGACGAAGCGAAAATTTTTCAAATGCTCGCGCGCATTATCGACGAAGACCCTTCGCTAACGCTCGCTCGCGCCGACGTTACGAACGAATTTCTCTTGCTCGGCGGCGGCGAGCAACACGTCGCCATTGCCGTCGAGCGCTTAGGCCGTAAATACAAGGTCGAAATAGAGACGGCGCCGCCGCAAATTCCTTATCAAGAAACGATTGGGGGCAGCACGGAAGTTCACTCCCGGTACAAGCATCAGACCGGAGGACACGGTCAATTCGCCGACGTGTGGCTGCGCTTTGAATCGCGCGAACGCGGTTCGGGCGTGAGTTTTGCCGAAAAAATCGTCGGCGGCGTCGTTCCGCGTCAGTTCATCCCCGCCGTCGAGAAAGGGGTTCGCGAGGCGCTCTTGCACGGCCCCGGGGGGCATCCGGTCACCGATATTCACGTGACGCTCTACGACGGGGCCTATCACGACGTCGATTCGAGCGAGCAGGCGTTCAAAACCGCCGCCGGTATGGGCGTGCGCGAGGCGCTGCCGAAGTGTGGGCCGACCGTGCTGGAACCCATATCGAGAGTCAGTGTTTTGGTGCCGGCACGCCACACATCGACGGTTATCGCGCAGCTCACCGGCAAACGCGGGCAGATTCTCGGAATGAATCCTTCGGAACGCAGCGGCTTCGACGTCGTCGAGGCGGACGTCCCTGCAGTCGAACTCTCGCGCTATATCACCGAGCTTCGAACCGCGACGCAGGGTCTCGCCACGTTCCACGCTCATCACGAAAGATATGACCCCGTTCCAGGAAACCGGGTAGGACCGAAAGCGGCCGTTTGAAAACCTACCGCTGGTGAAATGGATTCTCGCCCTGGCCGCCGTCACGGCGGTGCTCGCCGGTTGCGGCAAAGCTGCGACCGGCACGACCGCAGCGGGTGAGCGACACTCCTGGACGCGCCCCGGCGAACTTCGAATCGCGATTCAAGGCGAACCGAAAAATTTAAATCCGCTGCTCACGTCGAACACGATCGATGTGTTCATCGCCCGCTTCATGTTCGATCCGCTGATCGCGCCCGATGCGAAGGGCGTGCAGCAGCCGATGCTTGCGCAAACGGTCCCTACGACGCAAAACGGCGACATCAGCAAAGACGGATTGACGATCGTGTATCGTATGCGCAAGAACGTGAAATGGAGCGACGGGCAGCCGGTAACGAGTAAAGACGTTAAATGGTCGTGGCAAGCGATCATGAATCCGGACAACAATATCATTTCGCGGCACGCATACGATGACGTGGCCGCGATCGACACGCCGGATGCGTACACGGTCGTGGTTCACCTGAAGCAAAGGTTTGCCCCGTTCGTCAATTCCTTTTTCACCGATAGCGATCAACCGTATTCCGTCGCACCGGAACACGCGCTCTCGAAGTATCCAAACATCAATCAGGTTGAGTTTAACTCGAGACCCACAGTCACCGATGGAGCGTTCCGCTTCGCGAAATGGGTGCATAACGATCGCATCTCCTTGGTCGCAAATCCCGACTACTATTTAGGGAAACCCGGGCTCAAAAGCATTGAAATCAAAATCGTTCCAGACGAAAACACATCGGTGAACCTTCTCAAAACGCATGCGGTTGATTGGATTTATCAAGCGTCGATCCGCACGTATCCCGATCTGCGAGATGCCCCGGGCATTACGACCAAATGGGTTGAGGTCAACGGTTACTACACGTTTCAAATGAATACGTCACATGCCCCACTCTCCGACGTACGCGTCCGCCGAGCGATTGCCTATGCGATCGATAAGCAAAACCTTGTGAAAACGGCGATGTACGGCCAAGAAAAGGTTGCCACCGAAGATCTTCCCGACTGGATGTGGGCGTACGATCCAAGCGTACGCTCGATTCCGTACGACCCCGCTATGAGCAAGAGCCTTCTCGCGCAAGCCGGCTACTCGCCTGGGGCCGGCGAAATACTGCAGAAAAATGGGCAGCCGCTCTCGCTCTTGATGGTGACGGTAAATTCCGACGTAACATACAGGCAACTCGCGGTCCAAATTCAAGAGCAGTTGCGCCGGGTGGGCATCGATATGCAGATTAAGGAGTTCCCCGGGGCCCAACTCTTCGCTCCCGCAGGCGAGGGCGGCGTCCTCCAACTCGGCACGTTCGACATCGTGTTCGACGGCTGGTTCGCGGGCATCGACCCGGACGACAGTTCGCTGTTCATGTGCAAAAACGTTCCGCCCGGCGGGTACAACTACTCGCGCTACTGCAACCCGGAAATGGACGCGGCGGAAAAAATGGCTCTCGCAAACTACGACCAACCGGCCCGGAAAAGGGCGTATGCAAAAACGCAAGCGTTACTAGCGCGCGACGTGCCGCAAATCTTCATCAGTTGGCAGCACCAGTCGCACCCGATGAACGTCGACTTCAAGGGCTTTTCACCAAACCCGGTCATTGAGAATTGGAATTCCTGGCAATGGAGCATTTAGGAAACCCGAACCAGCCGGTCGGTCCGGCTCCCGAACTGGTTTGGCTGCGCAAGGTTATCATAGAGCGCGCGCTGACGCGCGGCGACTACGTCCTCTCGGGCGGCGTACGCAGCGATTACTACATCGATAAGTTCCGACTCTTCTCCGATCCGAACGTGCTTCGCCGGATCGCTCGACTGTTCACGCCTATGATCGCCGAACTCAATCCCGACATTATTGCCGGCACCGAGTTGGGCGGAGTCGTGATTGCCACGGCACTCTCGCAAATGTCGAATTTACCAATGATTGCCGTGCGCAAGAAGCCCAAGGGCTTCGGCGCGTTCGCCGATGAGTTCGTTGAAGGCCCATACGAAGCCGGCGCGCATGTGTTGCTCGTAGAGGACGTCGTTACGACAGGACGCGAGCTGCTCGCTTCGTGCAAGCGCCTCGAGGGCCTCGGCCTCAAAGTAACCCCGTGCGCCGTAATTAGCCGCGGCCTAGCGCCCGTACGGGCGCTCATTCAATTCTCCCTACCCCGAACCCACGCCAAAACCGACAACTGAGTTTTTTTGGCTCGGCGTCGGCGTTTTCGGGTAGTTGTGGCTAGGTGGCGAATGAGAGCGGCTTGCCGCCGGCGTTTGTGCCAGTCGGGGGAAACGCTTGGCGGATCGTCGGGGGTTGCGTAGGGGTCGAGCGAGGTTAGATCGATCACGTGCGCTTTTCCCTAAACGGTGAGTTCGGTTCCGTCGTCCGCTGCGGCAACCGGGCCGTTGTAAACGGTGCGCGCGGCATCAACGAGTTCTTCGGCCGCAAACTCCGACCCATAGTGCGTTAGCAGGAGACGATGCGCGCCCGCGTTTCGCGCCAATTCTCCGGCTTCCACCGCGGAGAGGTGCCCGCGTCCTGGTCCTTGTTCCGAACCCAGACCCAGAGTTGATTCGCAAAGCAACAAGCTGCACGCTCGGGAAAAACGTTCCACCTCGCGGCTGGGCGCGGTGTCGCTCGAATACACGACGCTCGCGCCGTCGCGCTCGGCGCGCAGGGCGTAGGCATCGATATAGTGGACCGTCTTAGCGAACGTAATCGAGAGGTTCCCAACGTAGAGTTCGCCGTTCGGGTCGTATTCGCGCACATCGAAGACCGAATCGAGAAAACGCTCGGACTCCTCGCTGTTGAGCGCGGCCGTCAGAGCCCGCAAAACGGCCTCGCCGCCGGGCGGAAGCCAGAGCGACATACGATCGTCGCGCAGGAGCGGCCCGTAGCGTAACCCGTAGCGGAGCGGAATGAGATCGAGAAAGTGATCGGCGTGCATATGGGTGATCACGACCGCGTCGATTTCCGGATAGTCGATGGTCTCGCGAAGTTTCGAGAGCGCGCCCGAGCCGAGGTCGAAGAGCACGTTTGCTTCCCGCGACCGAATCATCACGCAGCTACACGCGCGACCCGGGCGCGGAACCGAAGCGCTTGATCCGACGACGCGAACGCGCATCGAACCGCCCATCACGGTAGCGATGCAAGTACCTCGTCAACGTGGCCGTCGACTTTGACTTTGGGCCACGACCGCACGATCTTGCCGGTTTTATCGATCACGAACGTGGCGCGCTGAACCCCCATGGATTTCTTCCCGTACATGTTCTTCTCGACGATCACCCCGAAAGCGTCGCAGAGTTTTGAATCGACGTCGGAAAGCAAGGTAAACGGGATCGAATATTTCTTTTTGAATTTCTGATGCGATTCGAGACTGTCGCGGCTTACGCCGACGACGCGCACGCGTTTTTTCTGGAATTTTGCGTAGACGTCGCGAAATTCCGAAGCTTCGGTCGTGCAACCCGGGGTATCGTCCTTAGGATAGAAATAGAGAACGAGGGTTTCGCCGAGAAGATCGGCGGTGGAAATCGTAGCACCCTCGTCGTCGATAACCTTGAGTTTTGGAATTTGATCGCCCTCTGATAACACGCAACACCTTTCTATTTGTGAAATTGATCGAGCGGAACCATGAAGAGCAGCCGGTCGCCGGGGAGCACTTCGCCTTCGAACTTGTGGATGGGAACGGCAACACCCTTGCCGTCCGCGCGGTCTTCCCGCCAAACATAGAGCGGAACCCACGCAACCTTGTAACCCGGCCGTTCGGAGGGCGCGGGAGGAGGCGAGTTCTCGGCTCCTTGGACGCGTTCCGCCAACTGGAAGGTCCTCGCGCGGTCGGAGCCCGCAAAAATGTCGAAACGCCCGCGCGTGCTTTCGAATCGCGCCAGCCCCGCGATCGTCGGGGCTGTAAGTTCCGTCGGCGAAAATGATGCTATGCCGAAATGCCGTTTAATCGATGCGCCGAACGCCGGATCGTCGATCCGCAGCACAACGTGAAATTCGCGATGCCCGCGCGCCCTGGTAAGCGTACGCACGCCGAGCCCGACTTCGAGATTTGACGTGTCGCTATTCGTCACGCCCACGAGCGCCTTCGCGCGCTCCGGCGAGCAATAGGCGATCGTTTCATCGTTCGTCGCATCACCGGTAAGCAAGTCCACTTTGCGATCGCGCGCGAGCTCGATCAGTATCGCGTCGGGATTTTTTTCGACAACGACGACGTCTTGCCCGAGTTTACGCAAGTAATCAACGACAATCGACCCGACGTTTCCCGAGCCGCACACGATCACGTGACCGGAACGGTCGATGCGCCGTAGGCCGCGCAAGCGGCGCACGGTTGCCGCCTGCAGTGCGGACGTAACCGTGGCCGTAAATACGGCGAAAAAGAAAATGCCGGTAACCATGGCGAGTATCGCAACGTTCATCCCTGCAAGCTCGCGTGCCGTCGGGTGGGTACCGCAATGCAGACAAGGGGTGATATCGCCGTACCCCACGGTCGCCATCGTCGTCGTGACGAAATACATAGAGGCCAAAACGTTCAGGTGCAAATTCCATACGAAAAACGCAACAAAGAGCGCGTAGAGCGCGAGCGTGCCTAAGAACACGGCGCGTAAAATCGGTTCCGTGCGCCGAGCGGCAACGCGAGCGTCGGAGACGAAATTTCGCCAACGCTCTCTCGCCCCGAGCGTATCGACCTCGCGCCGGGGGTGCGGCCATGTGTCCTTTAGGTCGGCGACTCGGCCGAACGCGACCACGCGCGATTCCGCCGCGATCTCCGCTTCGACGGATCCAAGGTCGGAGTGGTCTTCCTCGCCATGGCAGAGATACGGTGCCGTGCCGTCGATCGCCACGATGCGCGCCCGCACCTTCGCCTCCGCGTCGGGAACGCGCAATCCTGCGATGCCGAACTGTGCCGCCGTCCGTTCGGAAAAACCAAAAAGCTCGCCCGTATGCACGATCGTACCGGCGACACGCGCTTCAAGCGTTGGGAACGGGAGTGAGTAAAAACACGACGGATCGACCGCACTCGCAGCGTACGTCGCGGCGGCATGCGCGGCCGGCGAGATCGCAGTGCAATCGAACTTCAAACCTTCCTGAATCTTGTGTCCGAGGACGGGATTGAACTGCCGGATTGTGACGCGAACGCGATCGTTGATGTCGCGGGCCAGCAACGAAACGCGTAAATTCAAACGGTCGTCCTGCGAAACCGCCACGATACAGTAGCTCGCACCTTCCGGAGCCTCATCCCGGCTTCGCAACCCGGCCGCGCGAAGGCTCACCGGCTCACCCGGGTCTTCGTCATAAAATGAGAACGTGTCGGGGAACTCCTCCGAGAGCGACGACACAATACCGGCGAGCGTTCGCCGCCCCCGGTCGTCCTCGTATTTCCACACTAGAGCAACGCGCTGACCCGCCGTTTTTAGAATCTCGCGGCAGATCTCGTTGGCAAGGTGGTCTCCGCCAACGACGATAATGAGCGTCACGGTCGCCATATGATGATGCCGGATTCGCCGAAGCACGAGTCGCTCCGCCCTTCCCATCCCCTCGCGCTCGAGTTGATCGAACGAATGCGAGAGCGGCGCGGCGCGCACATTCTCGAAGTCGGCCGCGGAAGCGGGCGCAACCTCCGCGCACTCGAAAGCGCCGGCTTTCACGTCGTGGATTTCAGCGGGAGCTTCGGTGGACTCTGCGCGGGGGCGCTTTCGACCCACGCACTCTTGCACGGGACGTCCACGGAAATCGCCCTTCTCTTGGAGCAAGTCGCGGGTCGCATCGAGCGCGGAGCGCCGTTCTTTTGCACGTTCGGATCGGCACGCGACGCTCGTTTCGGACAGGGAACGCGCATTGACGCACAAACATTCGCTCCCGTCGACGGCGATGAGGCCGGAGTAGCCCACACGTTTTTTAGCGAAAGCCAGCTACGCGAAGTGCTCCGCGATCGTTGGATCGTCGAATCGCTCGTCGAAGGCAACGCCGACAACATCGCGGGACGTTGGGCCCACGGCAAAAAGCCGCTCGAACGCAGCGTACACTATTTCGCCAAGCTTCAGCGACACTAATATAGGGGAATCGCCGCGTCGATTTCGCGCGCGTACGCGTCGATGCCGCCGTCGACGTTTGAAACGTCTGCGTATCCTTGAGTCGTGAGAAATTGCGCTACGCGTTCGCTACGCCCTCCGAGGTGGCAGATCACGGCGATCTTCGCATCTTTGGGCAATTCAGAAATCCGTAGCGCGATTTCGCGCATTGAAATCTGCAGCGTATCGGGCAGAGCGGCGGTCGCCCACTCGCGCGGCTCGCGCACATCGAGCAGCACGAAGGCTTTTCCCTCACTACGCCAGCGCGCGAGTTCTTTTACGTCGATTTCTTTGTGCACTACGGACCTTTCGTTGCGATAAGGTATCGCATCGGGCTGGAGGCGTTTGCGTACAGGCGTTTTTCCATGCGGCCGGCAAGAAATGCCTGACGTCCCGCGAGAACCGCGTTTTTCATCGCCTGCGCCATCAGTACGGGGTCTTTTGCGCCGGCGATTCCGGTATTCATCAGGAGCGCATCCACGCCGAGTTCCATTGCGATCGCCGCATCGGATGCCGTACCGACGCCGGCATCGACGATGACGGGTACCTTGGCGCGTTCTTTGATAATGGAAATCGTGTAGGGATTGCATACGCCGAGACCGCTGCCGATGGGCGCGGCGAGCGGCATGACGGCCGCACAACCGATTTCCTCGAGCTGCTTGCATGCTACGGGATCGTCGCCGATGTACGGAAGCACCGTGAACCCGTCGGCGACCAATACTTCGGCCGCCTTGAGGGTTTCGCGCGAGTCGGGGTGCAGCGTGTCGGCGTCGCCGATTACCTCGAGCTTTACCAGATCGGTTTCGAGCAATTCTCGGGCGAGGTGTGCCGTAAGGATCGCGTCTTTCGCGGTGTAACAGCCGGCGGTGTTCGGCAATATTTGCACGCGCTTGCGATCGATATAGTCGAGCATCGTCTTGCCCGACGCATCGTCGATATTGATCCGCCGTATCGCGACGGTAATCATTCCGGCACCGCTCTCTTCGTGCGCTGCCTGCATAACCGCAAGCGACGGGTACTTTCCGGTGCCGACGATCAGTCGCGAAACGAAGCTGTATTTTCCGATGTGTAGTACGTCTTGCATCTGTCTTCGATTATCCGCCTGCTACCGCTTTGATGATCTCGATTTCGTCGCCGTCGGCGAGAGCGTGTGCCGCGTACTCGCTTCGCCGAACGACGCGATCGTTGCGCGCAACCGCTATGCCCGACGGCGGCGCCTCCAAAAGATCGAGCAGCGCGGCGATCGTAAACCCGTCGGGGAACTCGCGAAGCTCCCCGTTGACTTTTGCCTTCACACCTCTGTCATTCGCGCTCCGGCATCGCGTGCGCCTTCGACCAAGCAAGCTATAGAACGCGCCGTGATCGGCGTGAGGAGAATGCCGTTACGATAATGCCCGCAAGCCGAGAACAACCCTTCGAGCTCCGTGGCCGCGATAACGGGGCGACCGTCCGTCGTAGCGGGCCGCAAACCGGCCCACGTTTCGGTTAGAGCAAAGGTACCGAGCGCGGGAGCCGCGGCGAGCGCGGCGCGCAGAAGCGATTCGATTCCGCTCGCCGTTACCCGTTCGTTGAACCCTGCCCGTTCGACGGTAGCGCCGATGAGCAGCCGGCCGTCGTCGCGAGGCACGAAGTAGGCTCCGGGAACCCAAACGGTGTGCCGTACGAAACCTTTCGAAATTGCAAGCGCGAGCATTTGTCCTTTGACCGGCTCGACCGCAGGTGCAAACCGCTCGGGTATACCCGCAACGGTTGAGGCCCAGGCACCCGCAGCGTTAACAACGTACGCGGCGGGCGCGAAACCTAAATGGCTGCGAACGCCGAGCACGCGACGGTCATCGCATTCAACGCGCAAATCGCGAGCGTTCGGCAGAATAATCACGCCGCGCGCTTTGCACGCCGCCACGAGCGCTCGGCCTAAGCGCCGATTATCGACGCGCCCCTCGCCCGCGCAAACAAGCGCACCCAAGACGTCGCCGCGCAGCGACGGCTCCTGGAGGATC
>JBDTFK010000359.1:0-4696 GCA_039937995.1 Vulcanimicrobiaceae bacterium
GATCGCGCGCTCTCCATGCGTTTCCACAACGGCAAACGGTATGCGTTCCGTAACGTCGATCGACACCGTGCCGTCAAGATGGCGGTGAACGGCGGCCGTTGCGATGTACGGAATTGTCTCGATTCGCGAAACCATTGCGCGCGTGTTCTGCATCCAGATATTCCGATCGCCGGCAATAGCGGCCCTAGCGACGATATCGCTTCGCGACACAATACGGTTGCTCGACACGGAAATCGCGCGCGGCCGAAATACGGGCGACGTGACCACGAAGTATCCCGCGAACGCCGAGAGAATCGCGATGAAAATCGCGAGAATCCAAAACGGGCGCAACCGGGACGCGGGCGACGCCTTTCGACGCCGCATTTTTGGCATTTTGGACGCGCTCAACGCAAGACGTACCGCTCGATGGCTTCCGCGACGCCGTCGTTGCTCACATCGGCCACAACCGCTTGCGACACCGCCCGCAATTCCGGCGGGGCGTTACCCATTGCAATACCGAAAGCCGCCGCTTCCAACAGCGGCGCATCGTTCCACGAATCGCCCACGGCCACGACGTCTTCCATGCCGATGCCTAAGTGGTTCGCAACGAATCGTAGCGCCTCACCCTTATCTACCGACGGGTTGAGGATTTCCACGAATTCCGGGTAGCTCCGAGTTACGTAAGCCCGCTCGCGGAGCGCCGCTTGCATGCGCGCGAAATACCGCGCGGCCTCGGGCGGATCCGCAATAACGACCGCCTTCGTGGCCGGGCTGAACGCGAACGTATCGCGCAACGACGGTACGACTACGGGCTGGATGTTCGAGAGGGCGGCATAGAGTTCCGAAAACCGGTTCGCCGATTCGCAATAATACTCGTCATTGCGGTACAGTTGCAGATGCACGCCGTCGCGCTCGGTGATATCGATAATTTCACGCACCGTCTCCACGCCGACCGGCGTATCGCGCAGGACGTGATCGCTCTGCGGATCGACGATCGCCGCGCCCTGGTAGCAGACGACCGGGGCCGTGAATCCTAATTCGCGCGCAAACGGAACCGCCGCACCGTACATGCGCCCCGTCACGATGCAGCCCGCGATGCCGCGTTCGGTCATATTCGCGATCGCCGCTTTGACGCGCGGGCTTATGCCGAGATCCCGTCCTATGAGGGTCCCGTCGAGATCGAGCGCGACGAGTTTCATGCGCCCCAACGCATCCGGGCGGTTTGCGCGTGCTGGGGCAGACCTTCCAACTCCGCAAGCGCGGCCATCGGCTGGGCGTCGCGCATCATACGTTCGCGCGAATTTTCGACCACGCTAAACGTTCGCATAAAGCCCGCGAGCGAAAGTCCCGACGAAAAGCGCGCCGCGCCCGAGGTCGGCAACAGGCGATTTACGCCCGCTAGATAGTCGCCGCTCGCGACCGGCGTCATATCTCCGACAAAAACGCCGCCGACGTGCCGCAGACGCTTGAGATACGGCTGCGCGTCGCGCACCATGAGTGAAAGATGCTCCGGCGCAAACGCCTCGACGGCAGCAAGCGTTTCTTCGCGGGTGTTCGCATGTATGAGGTAGCAAGCGCGCGCCATCACCTCGCTGATGATCTCGCCGTGCGGCAGCGTCCCCACGTCGAGCGTGTCGAGTAACTGAGCAACCGCGTCGAGCAGCGAACGCGATTCCGAAACGACGGCGACGCGGGCGAGTTGGTCGCGCTCGGCTTGAGCGAGCAATTCACCAACGACGTACTCGCTGTTGGCCCCGTCATCGGCCACGACCATTACTTCGGATGGACCCGCAAGTGCGTCGATGCCGCAAACGCCGAAAACTTGGCGTTTCGCCTCCGTTACGAAAGCGTTGCCGGGGCCGACGATCTTATCGACCGGCGCGATCGACTGCGTTCCGTACGCGGCCGCGGCGATTGCGTGCGCGCCGCCGACGGCGTAGAGTTCGTCCACCCCGCACAAACTGCAAGCAAAGAGTACCGCAGGCGCAACGCGACCGTCGGCTTGGGGCGGCGTCAACACGATCGCGCGCGTCACTCCGGCGATTTTCGCCGGAACGACGCTCATGATGACCGACGACGGCGAGGATGCCGGTCCAGCGTGAACGTAGGCCGCAATCGATTCGAGCGCACGGTAGTGAAAGCCGTATCGCGTTCCGTCCTCGTCCACGTAGTTCAGGTCCGCATGACGTTGCCGCTCGTGAAAACGCGCGACTCGCCCCTTCGCAAGGTGCAGCGCGTCGGCAACTTCGGGCGTCACGAAATGGCGCGCCTCATCGTGCATGGGAATCGGCACGCGTAAATGCGCGACGTCGTAGTCCGAATCGTCGAACTTGCGGCTCATTTCGACGAGCGCGGCGTCGCCTCGCCGACGAACGTCGGCGAGGATATCGGCAACGAGTTGCGTCAGATCGGGTGATACCATCCATCCGCCCCGAAAGAGCGCGGCCAGACGTGCGCGGTCGGAGGCCTCGATGACGTTCATACCGGTTCGGGTGCGCCTTCGCGAATATTTCCCCTACCAAAGATCCGTTCCAATTCCGTGCGCAAGCGCGGGTCAGGGGCGATCGTGCGCGCGAGTTGCTGCGTGCGCCCGCGCGCGTGCATGACGATCGGAGCCTCGCCCGGCCATTCGTCGACAAGGGCTGCCAATCGGTCGATCTGGTCGCGCGATAGGACCTCGACGTGCCATCCGCGCACGAGTTGCGGTTCGAAAGCACGGGCCGGCGGTTCGAAAATCGACACCTCATTGACGCCGACCGAAAGTTCGACCGGCGGCTCTTCGCCCGGCGTCGCACCTCGCCGTTCGCGCAAGCGCAGGCGCCCTTTTACGATCAGGATGCGATCGGTTCCGAAGAGATGTTGTACGGACGGGTAGATTTTCGAAAACACGACGACGTCGCAACTCCCGCTCGTGTCTTCGAGTTGCGCGATCAGAATTTGCTGGCCGGTTTTTGTCAGCGTGCGACGCACCGACGTCACCATTCCGGCAACGGTCACCGGGCTGTCGTCCTCACCGGCTCGCAAGTCCTTGACGAGCGTCGCACCCTGCCGAACCAAATACCCCTGCACGTCTGAAAGCGGATGACCCGATACGAAGATTCCGAGCGTTTCTTTCTCCCACGCAAGCTTTTCGCGGGCGCCCGGTGCGGCAATATTCGGCAGCGAGGGAGCCATCGATTCCGCGTGTACGGAGACGTCGCCGAAGAGTGAGGCTTGCCCAAGTTCCGCATCGCGTGCCGTTCTGGCGGCAAGTTCCATGGCGGTATCGAGCGCGCCGAGGTTTTGCGCTCGGTTGCCGGTGAGTTCGTCGAGCGCCCCGCATTTTATCAACGCTTCGAAGACCCGCCGGTTGACCGATTTCACATCGACGCGCCGCGCGAGATCGAAGATGTCCTTAAATCGACCCTCGTTCGTACGCATCTCGATAATCGCGCGCACCGCCGCTTCGCCGGCTCCTTTTACGGCCGCCAGCCCAAAACGGATCCGGTCGCCCACGACCGCGAAATCGACGAGCGATTCATTGATGTCGGGCGGCAGCACGTGGATGCCGACCTTCTTGGCTTCATCGATGTACTCGGCAAGCTTGTCGGTTCGATCCTTTACCGACGTCATGAGCGCACTCAGGTACTGCAGCGGATGGTTTGCTTTCAGGAATGCGGTTTGATAGGCAATCCAACCGTACGCAGCGGCGTGCGACTTATTGAAACCGTAGCCCGCAAACGGCTCGATAAAGAGAAATATGCGATCGGCAAGGTCGCGGCTGATATCCGAGAACGCCATCGCGCCGGTTATAAATCTCTCGCGGTAGATGGGGATTTTTTCCTTCTGCTTCTTCCCCATGACCTTGCGCAGTTCGTCGGCTTCTCCCATCGTGAACCCGGCGATATCGCGTGCCATTTGCATGACTTGCTCTTGATAAGCGGCGACGCCGTAGGTTTCGCGCAGGATCGGCTCGAGTTTCGGATGGAGATAAGTCGGCTTGGTTCGCCCGTGTTTGTTGCTGATGTATTGCGGAATCCAGTCCATCGGGCCGGGGCGATATAACGCGACGAGCGCGATGATGTCTTCGAAGCGCGACGGTTTTAACTCGACGCACACACGCTTCATGCCGTCGGATTCCAACTGGAAGACGCCCATCGTTTCGCCGCGGCCCAGCATGTCGAACGTACGCGCGTCGTCGTCCGGGATTTTTGCAAGGTCGAACTCCGGATCGACGGTCCGGCGGATTTCCCCGACGGCGCTGTTCATGACGGTGAGGTTGCGCAAACCCAAGAAATCCATCTTGAGCAGGCCGATCTTCTCCACCCAGACCATGTCGAATTGCGTGTTGATGCCGCCGTCGCCGAACTTCACCAGCGGCGCGTAGTCGATCAGCGGACCGGCGGAAATCACCACGCCCGCCGCGTGCGTTCCGGCGTTGCGGGCAAGCCCTTCGATGTCTTTGGCCGTGTCGAGCAGCTTGCGAATCTGCGGGTTCCCGGCGTACGAGAGCTTCAGGTCGGGAATTTGCTCGAGCGCCTGTCCGATCGAGAGCCCGGTTGGGCCCGATGGAATCATTTTCGCGACTTTATCGACCTCGGGGAGCGGAACGCCGAGCGCGCGTCCGGCATCGCGCACCGCAGCTCGCGCCGCCATCGTGCCGAACGTCACGATTTGCGCGACGCGGTCCTTTCCATATTTTTCCGTAACGTAAGCAATCACTTCGTCGCGCCGGTCG
>JBDTFK010000360.1:0-7462 GCA_039937995.1 Vulcanimicrobiaceae bacterium
AAAAGCTTCGCGAAGTTCGATTGCGGCGTCGCACCGGCGCGAAGATCGCGCCAGGCGGTTTGAACTTCGTTCCACCGCTCGGGCCTCGTGTCCGGGGTCATCGCACGATCCACGCGCGCAAGGTCGGCATCGGCGCGGTCGCGTGCCACCAACACCGCATTGCGGGGAAGGCCGCACGCGATGCCCGATGCATAGGCTGAGGCATCGGTGAAGAACGCCCCGAGGAGCGCGACCTCCGTGAGGCCGACTTGCTCGCCCTGCGCGAACCAGATGCGCCGCTCGACGCTGTACGTAAAGTACACCGTCATGCCGACGATCGGTAGCGTCAGAATCCCGATCAGAAGCGCGACTAACCAACGCCCCCGCGAGCCAACCGAATACACGTCGATGCAGCTTCGCTGCATTCCTTGGCCACCCCGCCCGACCGGAGCCGCCCGCGCACGATGCCGGCGACGAAAGGACAGGAACCCGGCTACGGCGCAGGGCTCTGATGTGCCCGCTGCAAGAAGCAAACTTCTGGTTCCGGCCGGCTGGTGGCAAGCCGCGCTCGTGGTCATGCTCTTCGGATTCACTGTATTGGGGATACTGGCGTATCTCACGTACACCGACGAGCCGCCGATTCCAAGTGCCGTGCGGGATCCCGCGGGAAACGTTCTCTTTACGAGTGGCGACATACGGCACGGACAGGACGTTTTTCTCAAGAACGGGCTGATGGAGTACGGCTCTATTTTCGGCCACGGCGGATACTTGGGACCCGACTACACGGCAGACTATTTGCACCGCGCCGCGCTCGACGTTCAGCAGGCTTACGGCGGTTCGCAGTCGGACCGCGCGAGTTCGCGCACGATCGACGATTTCCGGACGAACCGCTATGATCCTGAGACGGGCCGTCTACAATTCACGGCCGCGCAGGCGATGGCGTTCCACCGCCTGCTCGCGCACTACACCGCCTACTTCGGTGAACCCACGACCAAATACGGCTTGCGACCAAAGGCCGTCACCGATGCAAACGATTTGCGCGCGCTCACCGCATTTTTTGCCTGGGCGGCATGGGCATCGTCGGCGCAACGTCCCGGTGAAACCTACTCATACACCAACAACTGGCCATCCGAACCGCTCGTCGGGAATCATCCAACGGCAGACAGTCTCGTGTGGAGCGCGCTCTCGCTCATCGTCTTGCTCGGGGGAAGCGGTTTGCTCTTCGCGGCCTTCGGGCGGTGGAACTTTCTCGGCTGGCACGGCAAGGAACGCCGGCGGCTTACATTCCGCCCGCCGAATGATGTCGTGCTAACAGGCGGGCAACGGGCGTGTGCCTGGTTTTTCCTTGTAATGTCGCTCCTGTTTTTAGCCCAGACACTCGTGGGTGCCGCATCGCAGCACTATCGAGCCGATCTCTCGACCTTCTTCGGGATCGATCTTGCGCGCGTCTTTGCATACAACATCACGCGAACCTGGCACTTGCAGCTTGCTATTTTATGGGTGGCAACGGCGTTTCTCGCGGCCGGCATTTTCTTAGCTCCCATGATTGCCGGGAGCGAACCACGCGGACAGCGCCCGCTCATTTATGCATTGCTCGTCGCCCTAGTCGTCGTCGTCGTAGGGAGTCTTGCCGGCGAGTTCGCGGGCATGCACGGCTGGGTTGCGCCGCGATGGGGATGGTTCGGCAATCAAGGCTTCGCGTATCTCGATCTCGGCAGGTTTTGGCAGATTCTCCTCGTAGCCGGGCTGTTTTTCTGGACTGCGATTCTCTACCGCGGGTTGCGAGGCCGCTTAAAAACCGAACACGCCGCCAACTTGCCATGGGTTTTCTTCTACTCTGCGCTGTCCATACCGGCATTTTATGCAGTCGGCCTATTGGTCGCACCACAGGCAAACTTCACGCAGAACGACTTTTGGCGTTTTTGGGTGGTGCATCTCTGGGTCGAAGATTTTCTCGAGCTTTTTACAACCATTATGGTCGCATTCGTCTTCGTCGTCTTAGGCGTAATCGAAGAACGCGTCGCTCTCATGCTCGTCTATCTCGATATTGTGATCTATTCGGTCGGCGGCGTGATCGGAACCATGCATCACGTGTACTTTTCCGGGGAACCGAGCATTCACATAGCGCTCGGCGCGACCTTCTCCGCCGCTGAGGTCATCCCACTGACGTTCCTGACGTTGGAAGCGTGGAGTTTCTTGCAACTCGGCGCCATTCAAGGAGCGCAGTCGCGGACGAAGTTTCCGCACTATTGGGCCGTTATGTTTCTGGCCGCAGTTGGTTTTTGGAATTTCCTCGGAGCCGGCGTATTCGGGTATTTAATCAATCTTCCGATCGTCTCGTACTACGAGATCGGCACGGCGCTTACGCTAAACCATGCGCACGCATCGATGATGGGCGTCTACGGCATGCTCGCTGTCGGCCTCACGCTCTTTGCGTTGCGATATATGATTCCGGAAGAGCGTTGGTCGGATCGATTGCCTCAAATAAGCTTCTGGTCGTTAAACGTGGGGCTCGCCTGGATGTGCTTCGGCTCGATGTTCCCGCTCGGAGTGCTGCAACTCTACCACTCGGTAGCATACGGCTACTACGATGCACGATCGCTGAGCTACATTCACAGCGGTACGTTACCGTTTTTGGAATGGATGCGCCTACCGGGGGACGTCCTCTTCATCGTGGGCGGCGTTGTGCCCATCGTGATTCTTTCGTGGCGCGGACTTCGTTTCGCACTGCGCGCGGGGCCCGGTATCGCGCAGGAAGTTCTCTTTACCGAGATCGCCGATGTTGCACCACCCGACCCGACACTCGATCGCTAACCACGTTTGACGGCTCTCGATCGCAGGCGTTGTTTCAGGACGGCACGCAATACGACGGCTTCGTTATGTTCGGAATCCTTGGCGCCGTACACAAGCGTGATCGCCGAAGACTGCGCGGCGCTATCGAGAATGTCCTTAATCGCTTGGCGCGCATCGGGGTCCTTTAGTTCGTCCTTGTAGCGCTCGCGGAACCCCGCCCATCGTTCAACATCGTGACCAAACCATTTTCGCAACGCGGTGCTGGGCGAAACGGCTTTCGCCCACATATCGAGCCGCAGCCGGACCTTGCTGACCCCGCGCGGCCAGAGTCGGTCGACGAGCACGCGGAAACCGTCGCTCCTCGAACTCGGCTCGTACGCACGCTTCAAAAATATTTCTTGTACCACGGACCTAATACCCCGAATATTCTTCGGTGAGGATGTCGTCCGCCCCAACGCCCATCGCGGCAAGCATGGCGCGCAATCCCCTAACCATTTTCGGCGGACCGGTAATATAAAAGAGCGCGTTCCCCGTGACGACGGCATATTTTGCCAGCATTGACGCATCGATCTTCCCGGTTTCTCCGGACCAGTATTCCTTGGAGCGTTCCATCCCCGTCATGGTGGCGACGAGCGTATAGTTCGGGTATGTTTTTTGCAACGCTTGCAATTCAGTCAAGAACGCCGCATCTTCCGGCCGGCGGTTCGAATAAAACATCACGATTCGGTGGGAACGTTTCAGGTGAGCCGCCTGAAGAACGATGCTGCGAAACGTCGTGACGCCGACGCCGCCGGTTAGTAACACTGCCGGACGTGTAGCGTCGTCGTGCAATATCAAGTCGCCGAACGGACCTTCGATGGTAACTTCGGCCTCGAGAGGCATCGTATTCAAAACCCGCTTAAAGGCGGTATCACGCATGCGCGTGGTAATCATAATCGTGGCTTCGTAGGGAGCGCTCGATATGGAAAAACCGCGCTTGTCGCCTTCTTTATCCGTTTCGGGAGGGTTGGTGAGCGTGATGTCGATGAACTGCCCTGCGGTAAAGGTCCAATCCGCCGGCTTCGAAAACTCAAAAGACATTGTGCCCTCGGCGACTTGGCGACGAGCCTTCAGCGCAGAACGAAACATCGGCCATTTTGTTGCAGTTTCCACTCGAGTTACGTTCGACGGTGCATCGGCACGGCCTAGGAGTTTGCAGGATTCGCACCTCGTAGCAAGGTTCGGCGGGAAGCGCTCTGCGGCAACCGGTTGAGCCTGCGTACGACAATCCGGCCGGTAACTCCGTACCGGCTCGATTTAACGGTGCAAGCACTTCGGCGCTTGAATACCAACGTCGTTGATGTCGTGGCGCCGGACGGTACGTATATGCGCGCTTTCTCACGTGACGATGGGATTAACGTCGTTGAAGTGCGCCAGACGAAAAACGATCTGCTGGAAGTGCATGTCACGGGACGCAACGCCCGCGTCCGTTTAGCGACGATCGGCAGCATGCTTGGTACCGGCGTGGGCCTGCGCGCCTGGAACGGTCGCGTTGCGAAGTTTCCGTGGCTAGCTTCGCTAGCGCGAGACGTACGCGGTTTGAAGCCTCCCCGGTACCCGGATTTCTGGGAAGCATCGTGCAATGCGATTATCTTCCAACAACTCAGCATCGTAGCGGCTTCCGCGATCATGCGGCGCTTCGTAGAGCGCTTTTCCGATCCGGTCGAACATCATGGCCTGCTGTTGTATCCGTTTCCGGCGACCGCCAAGATCCTACAAGCCGGCACTTCGAAACTCCAAAGCGTGGGACTGAGCCGCCAAAAGGTAACGTACCTAAAGGACGTTGCCGCAGCCGTCGCTTCGGGCTCCATTACGTCGGAAAGCATTGAGTCGCTGACGACAGCCGATGCGCTCTTGGAATTGCGAAAGATCCGCGGCATCGGCCGCTGGGCGGCGGCCAATATACTTCTTCGCGGTTTTGGGCGCCTCGACGTTTTCCCGCCCGGCGATTCCGGCGCGGCGCAAAGCATCAAACTTCTTTCAGGCGATTCGAGCACCAGTCTCGATGAAGTGCTCGCGTCGCTCGGCGACATGCGAGGTATGTTGTACTTTCACTTCCTCCTTGGCCGCCTTCGACACATAGGCGGCTTGTGAGCGGCGGCCGGAGACTCCCGCGGTGTATCTATTCGCGGGGACGCATCGGTGCAAGTTCCGATTTCCATTCTCCGCGACGGGAGTATAATTCAAATTCGATCGTCGTCGATCTGGCGCTGCAATGCTCCAGCATTTTTCCGACGCGAGCATCGTACCGCGACTGCGCCCACATATGATGATCGCTCCATTCCGTGAGGATAACCATCGTTTTGTTATCTACGCTAACCAGAATCTGCGCTGCCACGAAGCCTTGCAAGACCCTCGATTCCGAACCGAGAACCTCAATTGCCTCCGCCAAGAGTTGCGGCGCATCGATCGCCGCGATCTTGATTTTGACAACGCCGATAACCGGTTCGAGCGTGCTTGCCGTATTGGGATCGTTTGTCGGAATCATTTTAAACCGAGCGCTCCTCACATGACGTCGTCGGGCTGCCGGAGAATCATTCGGGATTTAGCGCGTTTGCCATGCGCGCCGATGGTCCGGTTTGCAATTCGCGCTGCGGGGGTCGCCGCCGTAGTCATGGCGGCGGCCTGCAGTGCGACCAATGCGCCGAGGCACACCGCGACGGCTGCATCGGCTCCCGAAGCAATTGCGGTCACCGCGACCCCTTGGCCCACACGGCCGCCGGACAACGCAACCGCTGCAAAATGGAAGCTCTCGGGCTGGGATCTACTCGCGTCCACGTCACGGATGGCTTTGCTCGCGGATCACAAGAACGGCGTGATTGCTATAGCACCCAAAAGCGGCGCCGCTCTGTGGCGGAATAGCGCGGTCTGCGATGCCGTAGACGTTGTCAGAACCCTTAACGATCAGCTCTTCATCGGCTGTCATCTCGGAAGGATCGCGCTGCTGAATACGAGCAACGGACGCGTGCTACGATCGACCGGGTTGAGACTCCAGGGTATAAACGAGATTGTTCCGGCGGGCAACACGGCAATTGCCGTGCAGGGCTGGAACGACGGAGCGGCCTTGCGTTCGGACCTTAGCATCTTGCGCGTGGCGACGTTTCGCCGAATCAACCGGGAAAGCATGACCGACAGCACATTTCTGGGCACGATCGGAAACCGCGCTTACATCGACGACTGGTGCTGTTTCGGGCGGCCGGACGTCTACCGGCCGGCAACGATTTACTCGGTTTCCCTGGCAGACGGCTCGCAGAGCGAGCCGGTCGATCTACGCCCCGATCCCGAGGAACATCCAGCGCGTTTGCAGCCGCTGGGACAAGGCGAAAACAACTACCTTATCGGTACGTTTCTTTACGTGCCCGTCGGAGAGAACACGTACCGCTACGATATTCTGAACTTGGGTCACCCGCCGGTGCGCTTGCGGTGATGAAATCGCGGTCCGTCGATAAAATCTTAACAATGCCGACCCGCTCGCGAGCCTCTTTCCGGATGGCTTTTCTCCGATATCGTAATGGTGCAAGAGTCGCTTTGCCGGAAGTCGGCGTCGCATTCCACGGCCGCCGTCGAGCAAGCGCTCGAAACGGCCGCTGCGGAATTGGGGCGCGGGAACGTTCATTTGGCTCAAAGCGCATTGGTATTTTACGCTCGCTTGCGCAATTCAGGCACTCCCGAGCCGCCCAGGGGCGATGCTCGGGCAATTTCGCTCTCGAATACGCTCGCGGCCCGGTTCGAGGACGAAATGCAACTGCGGCGCACACGCTTTCGTTCAAATCGTCGATCGGCGTAGCAACGCACGGCATGGTCGCACGCGCGAGTAGTCGAACGCCCGAGTTTGTGAGCGTTTCGTCGACGGTTCGAGTAGGGGACGCGGTTCCGGCGGAGGTCGTGAACCTCGGCATACCGTTACCTGCCCTCATTGTGTGGTTGCGGCACGTCGGTTGAACGTTCTTTCCTGAACCGCTCGCGCAGTTGCGCGAGCTCCGCCAAGACTTCGTACAAGCCGGAATCAACGTGCGCTTCATCACGATCGGCTCGCAAAAGAAAGCGTACGCTTTTTGCGACGAACACAACGCCGCGGATCTCTGCATCGGCGATCCCGACAAGCGCTCCTACCGCGCGATCGGCCTGGGCGATTTCAACCTGTTGAAGCTCTTTAGCGATCCGGCACTTCGCGCGCGACGCGCCGAAAATAAAGGAGCCGGCTTCAGGCAGAACTGGCGCGCGACGAAACTTCAAGACGGGGCTCAGCTTCCGGGTGCCGCAATCGTCGACGCGAGCGGCACGATACGGTGGATTCACCGCGGCTTGCATCCCGGAGATCTTCCACCGATGCAAACCATGTTGGAGACCGCGCTCGCGCTTACCGACCTCAGTTTGTGACGCGCGATGCCTCGGCGATAGCACGCTCGTCGGTCCAACCTGCACCGCGGTCGAGAAGCTCGAGAAGTTGCGACTCCGGCATCGCCTCGCGTAACTTCGCGTGTACCCGCTCGTGAACGATTGCATCGTCGGGCGAAAGCGTCCATCCAAGCTTCGAAAGCCGCGCCTGCGCGTAGCCCAATAGCGGCGCAGCGTATGCAGGCTCGGCTGCGTTTACCGCCGCAATGTAGCCGATCGTAACGGGCAGCCCGATTGGGTGGCGCTGTTCTTT
>JBDTFK010000361.1:0-4916 GCA_039937995.1 Vulcanimicrobiaceae bacterium
GAATATCGCCTCCGCCGAGCCGACGGTGCGTACCGTTGGTTTATCGATCGCGCGCGCGCAATCCGCGACGAGGACGGCAACGTCGTGCGCTGGTTCGGCACCTGCACGGATATCGAAGATCAAAAACGGGCGATTGGAGAACAAGCCTATCTTGCGGAAATGAGCCGCGTGATCAATAGCTCGCTCGACCTTAACGACACGCTGCGAAACATCGCAGGGCTGACCGTATCTTCATTGTGCGATTGGTGCCAGATCGACCTTACGGAAGGCGACGAATTCCGGACCGTTCAGATCGCACACCGCGAAGCGGAAATGAGTGCATCGTTGCAGGCGCTGCGCGACCGGGTACACGCCGCGCGCCTTGGAAAAACGCAGATCGTCGAGAATCCGACACCCGAGCGAATTGCCGCCGCGAATGCGGCCGACTCCGCGTACGAGGTTTACCAGCGGGCCGGAATGCGCTCGGCGATGATCACCCCTTTCGTGGTGCGAGGCAGGCCGATCGGCGCGATAACGTACGTCAGGTCCGCGGCGGGAGCGCCTTACGTTGCGGACGACATAACGTTTGCGGAGAACGTCGCGGACCGGGCCGCACTCGCAATCGACAACGCGCGATTGTACCAGCGCGAGCATCGTTTCGCTGAAGCGATGCAGTCGGCGTCACTGCCGAAGACGTTGCCCGAGTTTCCCGGCGTCACGATGCATGCGGTTTATGTGCCCGGTGCCGCCGATGCGCAAATCGGCGGCGATTGGTACGACGCGTTCCGCCTAAGCGATGGCCGCCTCGTCATTTCGATCGGCGACGTTGCGGGCAGCGGTGTCGACGCGGCGGTGACCATGAGCAACATGCGCCAAATTATTCGCGGAACCGCCCAAGTTCACGCCGACCCGGTGCTGATGCTCGATGCTGCGGATCGCGCGTTGCGATTGGAAGACCCGCACCGTTTCGTGACCGCATTCGTCGGGGTTCTCGATTCAGTTACCGGGGAGATGTCCTATGCGAGCGCGGGCCACGTTCCGCCGGCCGTACGCCACGCGGACGGCACGCTTGAAGAATTGATGTGCAAGGATCTTCCGCTCGGTTTGCGCGAACGCGGCACAACGCATCGCGGCCACATAGCGTTAGTGGACGACGACCTTGTGATCTTTTATACCGACGGTTTGGTCGAATCGTCACGCGACTTAGGCCAAGGACTCATCGAACTTGAATCGGCCCTAACCGACCCGCGAATCGCCGAGGTTGAAAATCCCGCGGACTATTTGCAACGGATCATGCTCGCAAACGGTGCGCGCGATGACGTCGCTATCCTCACCTTGCACGTTGGGCCGGAATTCACGCGGGCGAAGCACGTGAAGCGTTGGCACTTCGAAAATTTAAAGGCGCCGATGCTGCCGGCGTTGCGTAGGGATATTCGTAAAATTCTGCGCGATCGCGGCGTTCCCGTCCGGCATCTCGAGAGCGCCGAGCTTGCAATCGGCGAGTTAACGGGCAACGTTGTGCGTCACGCGCCCGGATGCGCAGATGTTTTACTCGATTGCAGCGGAGCGGCACCGGTATTGCACGTGATCGACGACGGCCCCGGCTTCGACCGCGCGTTCATCCTGCCGCTCGACACGATGAGCGAATCCGGGCGCGGTCTTTTTATCGTGGCAGAGGTTACGCGAGAGTTTAGCGTTACGCGGCGCGGACTTCGCGGAAGCCACGCTCGCGCGGTTCTTTGCGTCTAGCAGGCCATCGCCAGTCTCTCGTGGGCTCTGCATCCTGCCCGTGTTGGCACGGGCCCGAGTTCCGCCAGGCTATGTTCCTATACATCCGATGCGCTACGATAGGCTTCGAGAATGTCTCTTCGTGTGACAATGCCTAAGAGTTTTTGCGTGCGTTTATCGACCACGGGTAACAGTGGCATTGCTCCATCCGCCATGAGTGTGGCCGCGCGCTCTACCGTGTCATCTGGGGTTAAGCGCTCAGAAAGCACTCGTATGACATTGCGGACCGGTTGATCCCCGTGCTCCGTGCTAACCGCATGAGCGAGATCGGACATCCGTACGACACCGACGAACTCGTCGCCATCGCAGACGGGGACAACCAATTCGTCGTCGCCGGTTAGACGTTGCGCGAGCGCGTTAATCGATTCAGTTGACGTTGTTACGATCGGTGGCGTGCGCTCAACGGTTGAAATCATCACGTGGCTAAGGAAGCGAGGCCGTCGTACGCGCTGCCAATCGATTCCGCGTCGTAGCAGTTTCATTTCGTAAATTGTCGAGCGGAGAAGCCGGCGCCCGAGCAAGGTCGATATGACGACGCAGACCATTAAAGGCAGAATGATCGTGTAGTCGTCAGACATCTCAAATACGATCATGATCGCGGTAATTGGCGCTTCAGCCGCTGCGGCGAACACCGCAGCCATGCCGACGAGTCCATATGCTGCCGCCGGCGCAGTCCACAGCGGAAATGCGCCGTGTACGAGACGACCGAATCCGTCTCCCAAGAATGCACCGGTAAAGAGCGACGGAGCAAAAACACCACCGGAGCCACCGGCCCCCAGTGTGAGCGATGTCGCAAGCGGCTTTAATCCAGCGAGAATGAGAGCGTGGCTCGCTGGCACGTGCCCACTAAGAACCGCTTGCATCGGCCCGTAGCCGACTCCGAGCACCTGCGGAAACCATACGCCGATCACACCGACTAGCGCAAAGCCAAAGCCGCCCTTGACCCACGACGGAATCTTGATCGACCCGAAGATGTCTTCTATGGAATAGAGGATGCGCACGAATCCCGTCGCCCAGAGGGCGGCAATAAGGCCCAAGATCGCGTAGAAGCCAAGTTCTCCCGGGGACACCAACACGAACGCTGAAGCATTGAATGACGGATGATTACCGAGGAATGCTCGGCCAACAACGGCAGATACAACCGACGACACGACAATCGCTGCAAACGAACGTGGCGCAAACTCCCCGAGAATGACTTCCGCTGCGAAAAAGACACCTCCAATTGGCGCGTTGAACGTTGCTGATATCCCCGCGGCTGCTCCGCAAGCAACGAGCGTTCGAACGATTGGCGCAGGGGCTCGTGCCAGACCGCCAATCGTTGACCCGATGGCGGAACCAATTTGAACGATGGGGCCTTCGCGGCCGCAGCTACCTCCAAATCCAATCGATGTTGCTGACGCCAACGCCTTTATGCCGATGATGCGCGAACGCATCTGGCCACCTCGCAGCGCGACTGCCTCCATCACCTCGGGAACACCGTGCCCCGTCGCCTCGGGCGCAAATTTCGACGTAACCCAGGCGGCAACGATTCCGCCGATAGCAAGTTGCGCCACAAGGCCCACTGGACCAACGATGGAGCCAAGCCTTGCGCCGATCACAACAAAGGCGAGTTGCGTCTCAACTGCGATGAGGGCACGAAAGACAACGGCTCCAAACCCTCCGCCAAGCCCGACGAGGATGGCAGTTATGAGAAGAAATGTACTCTGCGAAATGTGGACGCGGCCGATGCGCAGGGTGTACCGTCCACCCCGCATCGCGTACTCAACGAAACCCGTCTCGCTCATTTGCTACGCGAACTTTTTGTCGTAGGAGAGGGTATCCAGAACTCGTCGATTGCCGCGCGGCGTTCGCCGGCGCGACCCCCCCGAGAAAACATCGTTCGAGGTGATGCTGCAGTCGGGATTCAAGCATCCTAGCGACTTCCTCGACATGACCCCGCATCGTCTTAAAAAAGCCGGTTGCAAAAGCCGGTTTTTTTTATCTGCGCAATCCGAGGTCGGAGATCAGCGTGCGGTAACGCTCGACATCTTTTTGTTGAAGATAACTGAGCAACCGGCGGCGTTGACCTACCTGTAGCAGCAGGCCGCGGCGGCTGTGGTGATCTTTCTTATGAAACTTCAGATGGTCGGTCAACTGATTGATCGACGCTGTCAGGATCGCGATTTGTACTTCGGCAGAGCCGGTATCGTTCGATCCACGGCCATATTTGACGGCGATTTCCGCCTTTTGTTCTTTGGTCAGCGGCACGGGTAACGCTCCTTGCGCAGGATAGACTCAACCGGAATGCAGGGCGTTCGCGCTCCGCTCCGGCGACCGACGTATGGTATCAAAGAGTTCGCAGGGGCGCAAGCGCCGATGCATGACCGACAAAAGTCGACACTGGAAAGCGACCGCTACGGCTCGCCGCGGACGGGGGTCGGCTTTCCGTCGGGCCCGATAGCCACGAAGACGAAGTGCCCGACCGTGGAGAGCCGCCGTTCGCTCGTCACCGGGTGTTCCGCCCAAAGCTCGACTTCGACCCCGATCGACGTTCGTCCGACGCGGTTGACGGTGGCGATTGTTTCGACGAACTCGCCGGCGCGGATCGGTTCTTTGAAATCGATGCGGTCGACCGACGCCGTGACGACGGGCTTGTGGCAGGTGCGCATCGCCGCAATGGACGCCACCACGTCCATCATTGCCAGTGCCTTTCCACCGAAGAGCGTGCCGTAGTGGTTGGTTTCGTTTGGGAACACGATTTCGGTTCGCCGTTCGACGATCGGTTGGGGTTCGGTCATGGGACATAGGGTTTCCGTGCAGGGCAGACAATCGCCCGCAGCAATGAGCGAGCTTTTGGTCCCCGTGATTTACGGTTCGGTGCGCACCGCGCGTCAAGGCATCAAGGCCGCACGCTTTGTCGTGCGCGAGCTTCAATCGCGCAACGTCGACGCGGTACTGGTGGATCCACTCGAATATCAACTTCCGCTTCTGGACCGGATGTACAAAGAGTTTGCGCCGGGAAGCGCTCCCGCGGCGATGGAAAAGCTCGCGAAACTTTTTCGTAAGGCCGACGGTTTTGCAATCGTGTCCGGTGAGTACAACAACGGCATTCCGCCGGCGCTCAAGAATTTGCTCGATCATTTTCTGGAAGAGTATTTTTGGCGACCCGC
>JBDTFK010000362.1:0-3618 GCA_039937995.1 Vulcanimicrobiaceae bacterium
GCTCGGTGCGGCATCGACGACGTCAAAATCGACCTCAACGTTCGTAGCGGTCGCCGGTACGTCGGTATGGATTGCGTACGGATCGATCGGATCGCGATGCCAGACGATCGGGTTGCTCTGGGCCAAAACGTGGAGATTTACGACGTCGGGCAAGGGGCCGACGGGACCATGAAAGCCGGGGATCCACTTTGGATAAACAAACGTGAACGCGCCGGGTGAAGCGGGCATCGATACCTTGCAGTGATAGATTCGTTCGGGTGCGTGCGAGGCGTCGACGAAGACGCTCATGGGCGTCGCGGCCGATGCGTGCGCGATGCACCCTGCGAATGCAACGGCGCTTGCGGCGGGAATCAGCGCGAAACGCGCGCCGCGTCGCTTCACCGGCTGACCCGGCGCCGCGCGATTGCGGTGGCGACGGCCGGATACGTTGCGGGTGAGGAGATCGCGGACATCGTGAGATCGGCTTGGCCGCTCGGTCCCGCCAATTGCGGCGTTTGGTTTCCGCTGCTGTTCGGATACGACGAACCGTACGCCGGATAGTCGAACCCAACGGCATAGACGATGTATTGATCGGCCGCCGCGCCCGCACCGTCGACGGCGGAGTTTTGCGCCGACGAACACAAGGTCGAGAGCGATTGATTCGCGCCGAGCGAACCAACTGCCGGATTCGGACCCAGATGGTCGCCGGGGTCGTTCGCGCCGCCCGCGTACCCGAGGCCCGCGGGATTCGGGCTCGATGCGGTTACGTGCACGGTGTAGTAAAACGGCAATCCGCCGAAGTTGCAATTCGTCGTCGTGCCGGTACCGTCGGGACCAAGATTCACGAGAAACAAATAGGCTTCCGTTACGCCGGTGGGGAGTTGATAGGAAAACGAGCCGCCGCCGTTTCCATCGGGCGCAAAACTCAGAACCGAAAACGTTCCAAGCGGCGTAAAGTGCGACATCGCCGCCGTCGCGCTCAGCGTTCCGTAGGTCGGCGTGTTCCCGTTGAAGCCGGTCGGAATTTGCACCGAGAGATTGAACGTGCTCTTACCGGTTGCGGGGTTTGGAGCGGGTGCAAGCCCTAAAAACGGTGTGAAACCGAGCGTCGCGCCGAACTGACCGGCGTTACCCGAGCCGTTTTGCACATCGGGAAATGCGGGCGGCCCGCCGATGAAATACGCGCCGCTCGAGCAATACGGCGTGGTCGATCCGGGGGTGTTTGCGGGAAAACCCGCATAGCCGGTACCGAAATTCGAGTACACCGGCAAACACGGATACACGATCGATGAGTTGACGTTGCCCGGGCCCGAATTTGCCGGATAGAAACCGTAGCCGAAAACGCCCCACGAGCCCGGGCCCTGGCCGAAGGTCGAAATCGGGCCGGGTTGTCCGAGTGTCACCGGGAGCGATCCCGAAATTTTTTTGAGGTTGTCGTCGACGTTCGGCGGCGGTCCGTCAAGCGAACTCGCTGCGGTATTGACGAACGCTCCGTCCCAGGTGATCGTCGGCGTGCTGTACCCGACGGCGCTCTGTCCGTTCGGCTGGCGCAGCGTCACCATCGTGTTGAGGCTCGGAACGCCGGCAATATTCGCGGTGCCCACGACGAATTGTATTTTTCCGTATGAAGGCGATACGGGATTAACGGATTGCACGGGCGGCTCCGAACCGCCCCCGCCGCCACAGGCGGTGAACGCGAATGCAACGGCGGTAGCGGCCAGCGCGCGAATGCGAGTAATCATGTGCGGAACTCCTAAAGCGACATCTGGTAGTAGAAAAGAAACGTACGCGGCGTGGCCGATGGAAAAAGATTGTACGGAGAATACGCGCGCTGCAGCGACGAGTAGTTCACAACGCCGTAGTTCGCGATGCCGGTAGGATCGAGCTGACCCGATAAGGGGCCGGAAACGCCCGTTGCAACGGGCTGGTAACGCTGATTGTAAAACGGTTCGGAATAGTAGTTGTTTCCGATATTGATCACTTGCACCCCAAACGTCGCGCGCGATTTCGGCGGCGAGTACTCGAGCGAAACGTTTGCGTAAACGCGCGGGGATGAAAGAATGCCGCCGGGAGAGGCCGTTTCTGCCGTGCCGCGGCTCGCATACGTGCAGGGTTTGAAAACCGTGCATGGATCGGTCGGGTCGATAAATACGGGCGCGATAGCTCCCGTCGCGTTTTGAACGGGGAGCGCGGCCGCGTTGTTTGTTGCCGGCACGTTGAGCGCTACGCCGTTGATGAAGACGGGCGTGAGCAGTCCGCTGCCGATCGGATACCCGCGGTCGTAGGTGATGACCGGATTAATTCTGATGCCGCCGCGAGATTGATATTGGAAGCCGGTCTTGACGACGAGCGGCGAGTCGTAACCGGAGCGGTACACATTTCCCGCCTGCAGCGCTTGAAACGGCACCAACGGCGAGTTGTCTTCACCGGGGAGCCCGGCGGGACGGTTTGCGAGTGAGTTCACGTACGTTGCGGAAAGAAAACCGGAAAGCCCGACCGGCCGTTCCGGACTCGAAAGATACACTTCGACGCCGGTCGATTTGCTAAAACCTGTATAGACGTTGCGAAACGCCTGTGGAATGATCGCTCCCGTCGTCGGGTCGATCGTGAATTTTGCGAGGCCGAGGAAAGCGACGTCGTAGCCGCGCTTGTAGAACGGCGTCACTTTGATCGCAAAACCGTTACGGAATTGGTGACTGAGCGTCATGTCGAGGTTCGAGTAGGTCGTCGCCTTTGCGTTGCCGTTGTCGGGTGCAAAGTAGTCTTCTTCCCAACGGATCAAGTCTGCGTAACTCGTACACGGGCGCGGCGCGATCGCGTTGTCCAATCCTGAGCCGCAAAGCGGTAGAATGGGATTCGAGGCAAGCCCCAAACCGAAGTCGGTTCCCGGAATGTCGCTCGGCAATGAATTCGCGCCTTGCGGGAACGAGCGCAAGTAGTAGCGATAGTCGAGCGGCGTGTAAAGCGTTCCGCCCGTCGGAAATATGACGGAGCGTCCGTAGCTAAAACGCAGTGCATCGTTACGATCGATTTGATAGGCGAAAGAAAAACGCGGCTCGACGACGTGCGGATAGTTCGTCTCGTCGTCGGGACCGACGTTCCCGGTGAGGAGCCCCGAAGGCAGGTGGTTGTTCGCGCCGTCGAAACGAATGCCGGCATCCACGTGGAGTCGCGGGCCGAGCGTCATTTGGTCGCGCAGGGCAAACGCGAAGAAGTCTTGCGGATTTTCCGGAGAGCCGATCAAATTGGGCGGAATGCGCGGAACGCCGCTTTTGAAGTAACCCGGATTCACGATCGTGTTGTAGTAGTATAGCCAGCAACCGCCTGGAGCCGGCGAACTAAGGTACGACGCGGGGCAATCGTTTGCTCCGTGCGATACGACGTTTCCGTTCGTGTCGTACGTTGGGAAAGTCAACGGCGCGTTCGGATTCGCCGGTTGCAGGAAGTCGTACCAGTCGCTGCGTCCGATAAGTCCTTGACCCGCGAGCGACTCAAAACCCCAGTACGGATCGGCTACCGAAAAAATATTGCGAGCGACTTCGTACTTCCCGGAAATCGTGAGCAGGTGCTCGCTGCTGATTTGCTTGGAGAGTTCGGCGCTTGCGCCGATTCGGCTGCCGCCGAGTTGCTGCGGCGAGT
>JBDTFK010000363.1:0-2886 GCA_039937995.1 Vulcanimicrobiaceae bacterium
GGGCGAGCCGGTACCGCACTTTGATTCTTGGGTCACGACGATTCCGGGCGACCACCCGCGAATGCGTGAGATGGTCCTCCTCGCGCGCAAAACCGGCCGCTCTCCCGAGACTTAAGACGAGGGCGACGGCGACGGCTGCGGACGCTGCGGGCGGATGAGGTAGATTCCAAACGCCTTGGCATAGTTTATATCGGGAGGCATGACACCGTCGTAGCCCTTCGCAACGATGTCTTCGGGAGTCACGGCAGCAACGCGACCGCAGGCCAGCAGCGCGGCGACGACGGCGGGGTCTCCGGGCACGAGCGAGTACCACGTGCCGCTCTTCGCTTGATGCGCGGCAATCGTCCACGACGGCGGCGCCGTTCCGTTTGCAAAAAACGCGCGCAGCGCGGCGGAGGCTTGCATCGCGGTGGCGCGCTCGTCCGGCATGCACGCTGCGGCACTCGCGCGGATCGCGAACGGATCGGTGGGCGGCACGGACGGGAGCGAGTAGAGCCGGAACGTCTCTTGTCCGGCTTGCTGTTGACGAGGCATCACGTACAGGCCGACCGACGGCATGAAGGTGATTTGCGGCGCGGAGAAGGTGCCGCTCGCGGGCGCAAAGAGATGCTGTGCGCTCACATCGGCGCCTTGCGCAACGTGGAGCGCGAGACACCCGAAGAACGCGCGGAACGTGGGGCTACGGGCCCCACCCCCGCTCGCGCGAGCCGAACCGATCGAGGCCGAGGCGAGCGGCGCGTTTTGCGAGACGGCGAACTTCGGTACAACCGAGAGGGCGTACGTGCTCCCCATGCCGTGATAGGTCACGGTCGCGTCGGTGAACTGCGGCGCAGGCATCGTCGCGGGATAGCCCGCCGGCACTTTTGCGGCTTCGATCTGCGCCACATATCCCTTGAGTTCGCCCGAGAGCCTTTGAGCGCTCGTTTTTGCTTCGGACGTGCACAGCGGCGAGGTGGCTACGACATCGAGGGGATTGCTCGGCGGCGAAGACGGTAGCGGTGCGAGGAGGCTGCGAAAGCCGCCGCCGCGCGGGCCCTCCGATCCGCGATCGAGCGCGGGCGAGGCGAGGTGCGTGCTCCCCTGCGCGCCCGGGCCGAATTTCACGCCGTACGTCAACGAAAACGAGCGCGGCGCGAGGGGGCGCGCGACCGTGGGAATCTCGGTGCCGCTCTGCGTGAAGTACGGCACGGCATTTGCCGGGCTTGCAAAGGTGCCGGCGTACGCATTCGTGATGTTGCTCACGGCGGCGGTCAACGTTCCCGTCGTGAGATTTGCGCCTACGCCGGCATCGAATGTTGTGAACGCGGGAAGATTGTTGGGGTTATTTTTCCCCGTGAACTGCGCGTCCGCGAGCCACTCGAGCGCGGAGTGCGGTGACTTGTAATCGAAAACCACGCCCGCTCGCTGCAGCGGCACGTTCGGCAACTGACTGCCGGAAATCGTGATCGAGTATGGATTGTCGATGCGTGGATCGCCGGAAATCGCCTTCGAAACGTTGACGTTGTAGAACGGTTGCACGACGAGGTTTCCCAGTGTGAGAAATCCGGTCACCGATCCACCCTCGTAGATTCGCTCCACCCCGCCGACCGGCGAGCTAAGGTACAGTCGGCTCGCGGAAAACGGCGTTCCCGGCGGCACGGCGCACCCGGCAGCCGAATCGTACACCGCCGCAACGGCCTCGACATATGCCGGTGAAATCGCGCCGTTTGCCAGGAGCGCCGTTCCGTTGACCTGCACGGGAAGAACGACGCCGTTTTGCACTTGGCGATAGACTTGGATCGCAACGTTGCCGCGTTTGAACGAGCGCGTATAGCCGACGCGCGCGGAAGCGGACGAACTCGCTGCGGGCTCGTCGCCGGGCGCGTTTCCATACGCCACGTTGCCGTTGCAGTCAAAGCGCAACGATGCGGGGTCGGTGAGAATCGTCGAACGGCTGGGTGATGCAGCCACGCCGCCGAGCGCGTAAGAAACGTTGAAGGCATCGACGCTTGTGGGCCTCCATTGCGCCCCGACGCTGCCGAGCGCACTCGATTGCGAACCCGAAGCGCGGTTTGCGCCGAACGCTTCGCTAAGGGTCAGTTTGTCGTTCGAGCGAATACTGTCGGTTACTTGAAGCGCGGCGTAGCTGCTGGTCTGTGTGCCGTTGTAGTATGGAATTGCCTCGGGCACGAGCGGCGTTGTCGTTTCATCGCTCCACGTGCCGTAACTTTGAATGGAAATCGTGTGCCGCTCGCGTGACGGCAACGTCGCGTTGAGTGTAAACCCGTGCGATTTGGAATCGGTCGAGTACCCGATCGGCGACGCCTCGCCGTCGACGTAGCGGTTGAGTTCGTTGAGTTGGTTTCCAAACGCCGATGAGTAGACGGCGGCTTGTACCGTCGTTTCGCCGACCAAAGCGTTGTCGTTGAGCGAGTACAGTTGTACGGTTCCGTCGCTCGTGTTGTTCGGGCCGGTACCGCACGGGACCACGCTCGTGATACGAAGACACACGAGGTTGGTTGCGCGAGTGGAATTGAGAAACGTTCCGGTAAGCGTCTGCGAGTCGGTAAATTGGTAGCGGAGCTTCAAAAGATTGCCGAGGATGCTCGAATCACCGTTGTGCGAATAGTCGAGCCCGCTCGCATCCAGATACGTTTGGCCATCGACGAGACTCGGGTTTTGCCGGTTGGTCGTTTGTGCGGCTATGCCGAGCTTCCCGAACGATCCGCTCTCGCCGACGGAGTAATTGTTGCGCCCGTTGCTACCCACGGACATCGAGACGTTCGATAGCGGGCTGAGCGTCGGTTGCAGCGTCGAAAAGTTCACGCCGCCGCCGAGGCCGCCCAACTGCGGGCCGCCGCGCACGGACGCGCTTCCGAAGAGATCGGTCGCAAACGCGCCGAGGTT